>JBBQKE010000245.1:0-3307 GCA_038326585.1 Actinomycetales bacterium
CACTAGGCTCACCGCATGGCCCGTATCATCGCCCCGCTCTTCGCCCTCGTGCTCGGGCTCTGCGTGCTCGCCGGGGCGGCTGGCGCTGTCGTTGCGCCCTATGCCGTGCAGCTCGTTCGGCTCGTGGCCGATGAGGCTGGCCCGTTTGTCGCTGACCCCGTTGAGCGCGCTGACGGGCCCCAGGCGCCGACCGAGTTTGACGAAGACTTCGGCGAAATGCAGGTCTACGACGTGCTCGCGGATGGCACGCTCGAGCCGGCCGCATCGGGCGTGGCCGCCGAGGTGTGGGAGCAGTTTGTGCGCATGGTCGGAGCCGACGTGGCGGGCGACTCGATCATCCAGTACCGCGCGGGCGAAGCGCCTAGCAGCGACACGCTCGCCTACGTCTATCAAGACCTGAACCCGCAGTACTGGACTCTCGCGGTCAACCTCGCCACTGCCGATGACCCGCAACTGCTCGTGGCCACGTTGATTCACGAGTACGCGCACGTCTTCAGTTTCGACGACGACGACTTCGACCGAAAAGCGGCGGTCTGCGACACGCTCGATCTCTTCGAGGGATGCGCGGCGACCGACAGCTATCTGTTCGAGTTCTACGAAACGTTTTGGAGCAGTTACACCGACGCCGTCGACGTCGAGAACCTGGACGCAGATGCGGCGTGGAAGTTCTACCTCAACAACGAGGACGACTTTGTGAGCGACTACGCGGCGACCAACCTGGGTGAAGATTTCGCCGAATCGTTCATGACGTTCGTGATCGAGGATTCGTTCGATGGCCCGGGGGTGGCGGCCCAGAAGCTGCGCTTCTTCACGCAGTACCCCGAGCTCGTTGAGCTGCGCGAGCACATTCGCGACGAGCTCGGGGTCGAGCTCGGCTTGCGCTGAGCAATTCTTCTGCGCAGGCTGGAGATGCGCTGAGTGACTCGACGTTCGACTTCGGATACATGTAGCGTATTTCACGTATCAGACACCTGGAGGCGTCGACATCGCTGTGGACCATAGGCCCGCACCACCCTGCACCACCCTCGTCACCGTTACAGTGACCCGATGATCGAGCCGATCGTCAGCTTGCTGCTCGGCACCGTCGTGATTTTGGCGATCATCGCCGCCAACGGCTACTTCGTCGCGCAAGAGTTCGCGTACATGTCGGTCGATCGCACGCGGCTCGCCGCTCGTGCCGCTGAGGGCGACCGTGCCGCGAAGCGAGCCCTCGGGGTGACGAAGCGCACGAGCTTCATGCTGTCGGGGGCGCAACTGGGTATCACCCTCACCGGCCTGCTGGTCGGGTACGTCGCCGAGCCGCTCGTCGGCGAGTCGCTCGGAATTTTGCTGGGCGGGGCAGGGGTGCCCGCCGAGTTCAGCATCGTCATGGGCACTGTGCTCGCGCTCGCGGTGGCCACGATCGTGCAGATGATCTTCGGCGAGCTCTTTCCGAAGAACCTGGCGCTCGCGAGCCCTGAGCCGCTCTCGCGCGCGCTCGCGCGGTCAACGCTTCTCTACATGACCGTGTTCGGTTGGTTCATCGCCTTCTTCGACAAGTCGGCGAACCTGCTGCTGCGCGCCCTGCGCATCGAGCCGGTGCACGACCTCGATGTCAGTGCCTCGGCCGACGACCTACCGCACATCATCGCCGATTCGCGCGACAGCGGTGATCTGCCCCGCGAGCTCTCGCTCATGATCGACCGCATTCTCGATTTTCCGCAGCGCGACGTCGAGCACGCGATGATTCCGCGCTCGCAAGTCGACTGGGTGCGCCCTGACGCGACGGTGGCCGAGGTGCGCGAACTCATGGCCCGCGCCCACACCCGCTACCCCGTGATCGACGCGGACGATGCTCCCGTGGGCGTCGTGCATCTTGTTGACGTGCTCGCAAGCCTCGACAGCGGCGCAACCGATGCACCTATTTCGTCGCTCATGCGATCGGCAAGCGTGATTCCCACCCTGATGTTGTTGCCGGATGCCCTCACGCAGCTGACGCGCTCGAGCAACGAGCTCGCCTGCGTGATCGATGAGTACGGCGGGTTCGCGGGGGTGCTGACTCTGGAAGACCTTGCCGAAGAGGTCGTGGGCGAGATCACCGACGAGCACGACGCCGAGTTCGGCGAGCTCGTCGTGCCCGACGGCGACGGAGTCTGGCTCATGGACGGCGACGTGCACCTCGACGAGGTCGAGCGCGCCCTCGGTAGAGAGCTTCCCCGAGGCGACGTCGAGACGATCGCGGGTCTGCTCATCGCTGAGCGTGGTGCGCTGCCGATCGAGGGCGACACCGTGAGTGTCGAGCTGCCGGTGGATCCTGCTGACCTCGTCGCCGATGATCCGGTTCGATATCGACTCGACGTCGATGTGCTGCGGGTCGAACGGCATGTTCCGACCGAGGTTCGCGTGCGACTCATCGAGGTCGACACCGCGGAGGGCGAACGATGAGCGACTGGCTGGTCGTCACCCTAGCGACGGTCGCGCTCATCGCGTTGAGCGGCTTCTTCGTCATCATCGAGTTCGCGCTGCTCGGCGCGCGTCGACACCGTCTGGAAGAACGAGCAGCCGACAGCCGGTCGGCTCGGGCAGCGCTCAAGGGCATGAATGAGCTGACGATCATGCTCGCCGGCGCCCAACTGGGCATCACCGCGTGCACGTTCGCGCTCGGTGCGGTCACGAAGCCCGCCGTCGACGCGTGGCTCGGCCCGCTCTTCACCTCGTGGGGTCTGGTCGAGTGGGCATCCGATGCCACGGCGTTCGGCCTCTCGCTCTTCATCGTGACCTTCTTGCACCTCGTCGTCGGCGAGATGGCGCCGAAGTCGTGGGCGATCGCGCACCCCGAGACCTCGGCGATGGCCATCGGTGTCGCGTCGCGCGCCTACGTGTGGCCGTTGCGTCCTTTACTCACCTGGGTCAACAGCATCGCCAACCGCCTCGTGCGGGCGACCGGTGTCGAGCCCGTCGATGCGGTGGCCGTCGGAGGCCAAGACCTCGAGACGATCCGCCAGCTCGTCGAGCACTCGGCGAAGGTCGGCACATTGCAGCCCGAGATGCAGCAGCAGATCTCTGGCCTCATCGATCTCGGCACCTTGCCTGTCGAGGCGCTTCTCGAGAACGACGTGTCGCCGACTCAGGTGACCATCGACGCGACGGTCGCCGAGGTGCGCGCCGCGGCCATCGAATCGGGTCACCTCCGCATCCTCATCATCAACGAGGCTCTCGAGAAGCCGTCGGTGGTGCACGTTCGCGACACCCTTCTCGAGCCCGCATCGCGCCCGGCGATCGAGCTGGCACGAGCGGCGTTCTTGCTGGATGCCCAGACGCCGGTCTA
>JBBQKE010000246.1:0-3304 GCA_038326585.1 Actinomycetales bacterium
GTTCGAGGTACTCGTCTTCGAGCATCCCGCCTCCTCTCGAGCCCCGTGACCGACCGTCAGTCTATGCGGGCAATCGCCAGTCGATCGGGGCCGAACGCTGCTCTGCCAGCAGCGTGTTCACACGGCTGAACGGACGCGAGCCGAAGAAGCCGGTGCGCGCCGACAGCGGGCTCGGATGCGCGCTCGCGATCACCGGAACGCCACCGAGCAGCGGGGCCGCCGATTGCGCGTCGCGGCCCCACAGCACGGCGACGAGCGGGCCGCCGCGCGCCGCGAGGGCTTCGACGGCGCGGGTGGTGATCTCTTCCCAGCCCTGGCCGCGGTGCGAGCCTGCCTCACCCGCGCGCACGGTCAGCACCCGGTTGAGCAGCAGCACGCCTTGCTCGGCCCACGCGCTCAGATCGCCGTGGGCCGGAGTCTCGAGCCCCACGTCGTCGCGCAGCTCTCGGTAGATGTTGTCGAGACTGCGCGGAATCGGGCGCACCGAGCGCTCGACAGCGAAGCTCAGCCCCACGGCGTGCCCGGGCGTCGGGTAGGGATCTTGCCCGAGCACGAGCACCCGAACGTCGGCGAGGGGGGTCGTGAAGGCCCTCAGCACGTGGGGCCCTGCCGGAAGGTAAGGCCGCCCTGCCGCGACTTCAGAACGCAACCAGTCGCCCAGTTGCCCGATGCGCGGCTGCACCGGCGCGAGAGCAGCCGCCCAGTCGGGCGCGACGAGCTCGGCGAGTGCGCGACGGTCGGCCATGCCAGCACGCTACCGGGCCAGTCATGGGCTGCCTGCGCACGCGCCGCGAGCGCGCTAGCATCGCGGAATGACTGAGCCCACGGCGGCCTCACGGCTGCGCGGCGCCTCTGGCGCCATCACCGTCTCGTTGGTCGGCTACCTTTTCTTCGTCGAGTTCGTCAGCGGCGTGCTGCAGGGCTACTACGTGCCCCTCATCAGCGATCTGGTCGAGTACCTCGGTATTCGAGATGCCGACTTCAACTGGTTCGAGGCTGCGCAGCTGCTGCTGAGCGCGCTCGTCGTGCCCGTGCTCGCCAAGCTCGGCGACATGGTCGGACACAAGAAGATTCTGCTGATCTCTACTGTTCTGACCGCGGGCGCCAGCTGGTGGCTTGTCTTCGCCGACTCGTTCTGGGTCTTTCTCGCCGCGTGGGCGTTGCAGGGCTTCTACGTGGTCTGGCTGCCGCTCGAGGTCGCCCTGATCTTCGATCGCGGGCGCCACACCGGCGTCGGCGCTTCGCAGACGCGCAAGGCGGCGGGCCTGCTCGTCGTCGGGCTCGAAGCCGGGGCCATCGCCGGCGCCCTCGGGGGTGCGCGCATCTTCTCGGCCTTCAACGGCGACATCGCCTTGACGCTCACGATTCCGGCTATCGCGGTGACCGTGGCGTTCTTTGTCATCCTGTTCGGTGTTCCCGAGTCAGAGCCCGTCACCGGGCGACGGCTCGACACCATCGGTTTCATGCTCTTTACCATCGCCTTGCTCACGATCACCTCGGGGCTCACGTTCTTGCGCATCAACGGCCCCGACACGTGGTGGGTCTACGCCCTCATGCTGCTCGGCGTGGTGCTGCTCTACCCGTTCGGAAAGTGGGTGCTCAAGCACCCCGACCCCGCGATCGACCTGCGCGTGCTGCGGCAACCGAACATGTGGCCGGTGCAGTTGACGGCGGGGCTCGTCGGCATCAGCATCCTGGGTGCCCAAGCGCCCCTGAGCACGTTCGCCGGTACCAACCCCGTCAACGGCTTCGGTCTCGGTCTCGAGGCCACCGAGCGCTCGTACATTATCGGGGCCTACCTCGTGGCGATGATCATCGGAGCCCTGCTGTTCCCGCTCGTGTCACGCAAGACCACCCCGCGCCTGACCCTCATCGGCGCGACACTCGTCGTGGCGATCGGCTACTTAGCCTTCTTGATCAACAACGCCACGGCGGTCGGCGTCACACTCAACATGGTCATCGCGGGCATCGGATCAGGTGCGCTCGTGGCCGCGCTGCCCGCAGCGGCAGCCGCCGCAGCACCGCTCGGGCAAACCGGCATCGCCACCGGGCTCACCAACACGACCAAGACCATCGGCGGCGCCTTCGCGAGCGCGGTCTTCGCGGTCGTACTGGTGCTCGCCGCGGGTCAAGCGGTCACCGAGACCGCATCGAGCCTGCTGGGCTACCTCGTGGTGTTCGCGATCTGCGGCGGCGCCGCACTGGTCGCGGCCGTTGCCCTCGTGTTCGTGCCGAAACTCGCCTTCAGCGACGCACCGGCCGACGAAGGCCTGCAGCCGAGTCCGACCCTGCTTTAGTCGCGCACTTCGAGAGGACCGCGCACGAGCTTGTGCTGCGCCGCCTGTGCGACCGGACGCACGGTGATCTCGTCGAGGTTGACGTGGCTCGGCGACTCGAGCGCGTGCACGATGATCGCCGCCATGTCGTCAGCCAGCAGCGGATGCTCGACCCCGGCATATAGCGCGTCGACCTTCTCGGGGTCGCCGCCGAACCGGTTGAGCGCGAACTCGTCGGTCTTGACCATGCCCGGCGCGAGCTGCATGACACGCAGGGGTTCGCCCGCGAGCTCGAGCCGCAGGGCGCCCATCATGCCGCGCAGGGCGAACTTCGCGGCGTTGTAGCCTCCGCCACTTTCGTAGGCCACTTGGCCGGCGGTCGACGTCAGAGCGAGAATGTCGCCGACCCCTCGCTCGCGGGCGCCGTCGCGCAGAGCGGGCAGCAGGGCGCTGATGACGCGCTGCGCGCTGAGCACGTTGATGTCGAACATGCGCATCCAGTCCGCAGCGTCGGCTGTCTCGACCGTGGCGGTGCCGATCGCTCCGCCGGCAACGGTCACGATGGCGTGAATCGGACCGGTGGCGGCGACGTGGTCGCGCAGGGCATCCACCGCTGATGCATCGGTGAGGTCGGCGACGACGACTTCGCACCCGGTCTCGGCGGCGAGCGCCGCCAGCCGATCGGCACGACGGGCCACGGCGACGACCTGCCAGCCATGCTCACGCAGCAACCGCACAGTCGCGGCGCCGATGCCCGAGCTGCCGCCGGTGACGACGGCGCGAAGGCCGGGAGTGGGGTCGGGGTGCGTCGCTGTGGTCATGAGGCTCACGCTACCGGGCGCTACCCTGAGGCCGTGACGACGCCCACTGCCGAACCTCCCGTGCGCGATCAGCCCACGCCCGGTCGCGTGGCCTACTGGGACAACGCGCGCTTCATCGCGATCGCGCTCGTCGTCATCGGTCACGCCATTCAGCGGCTCACCGCCGACAACGACGCCGCGTTCGCCCTCTATCTGATCATCTACTCG
>JBBQKE010000247.1:0-3292 GCA_038326585.1 Actinomycetales bacterium
CCAGGGCCACACGACCTCGCTGCAGGTAATCTCGGTCACCGACGAGAACGGGCAGCCGCGCCCGTTCACGGTCGACACCACTTCGTATCGAGTCGACATCGTCTCGGCGGTGCCCGAGGGCCGCTACACCTACGGCGAGCAGACCTACGTCATCACCTACACCCAGCGCGACGTCGTCGACTATTTCAGGAACTCGGGCGCGCAAGAGTTTTACTGGAACACGAACGGCACTGATTGGGCCCAGCCGTTCGGGCAGGTGTCGGCAGCGGTCACGCTCGACGACAACCTCGCCTCTGCGCTGCTGCCTGGTCAGGTGTTCTGCTACGTGGGCTACTCGGGAGCGACCGACCAGTGCACGATCACGGTCGAGGGTGACTCGGTATCGACCGAGCCTGTCGCGCTCTTTCCGTATCAGAACGTCACGGTCGCTCTCGGATTCGCCGATGGCACTTTCGCCCTTTTCGATTCGTCGGTCTTCGCCTCGGTGTGGGGGTGGTTGCTCGCGTTGTGCGGTGTCGTTGCGCTGGGCGCGGCGATATGGGCAGTCGTACTGCGCCGCACGATGTATCGGGATGCCCGCGGCAGGCCCGTCATCGTCGCCGAGTATTTGCCGCCGACGGGCATGTCGTTGCTCGATGCCTCGATCCTCACCGGACACCGTGCCCGCGCGGTCGCGAGCCAGCTCGTCGACTTCGCGGTGCGTCGGGTCATCACGATCATCGAGGTGCCAGGCGGGTGGTTTTCGCTGCGCTCGACGTGGCGCCTGCGCCTCGAGACGGGCATGAGCGTCACGGGCGAAGAGAGGCGCTTGCTGAGCTACTTCTTTGGTGGAGGGCTCGCGGGCGGCTCTGAACACACTCTCAAGGCTCAGAACACCACACTCAGCACTCAGATTCAGAAGCAATTGAGCCGTATCTCGAGTTCGATGGAAAAGCGGGGATGGCGCCGCGCGATTCCGCTCCGGCACGCAGGACTGCCCACTCTCGCGGTCATCGCCTCGACCATCGGCGCCTTCTTCGCGATCGTCAATCTGACTGATGAGGGGCGCACCGATGGCGACGCGGTCTTCCTCGTCATTCCGTTGACGTTCTTGTGCTTCTTCATCGTGGCCAAGGCGGTCTATCGCCAACCGCTCACGGCGGAAGGAGCCGAACTCGTCGACCACATCAAGGGGCTCGAACTCTACATTCGCCTGGCCGAAGCCGACCGGCTGCGCGTGCTGCAGTCGCCGCAGGGCGCACTGCGCGAGCCCGTCGACGTCACGAGCCCCGACCAGCGGTTGAAACTCATTGAGCGGCTGCTGCCCTGGGCCGTGATGCTTAAGCAAGAACGCGAGTGGTCCAAAGAGTTGGGCGAGTTCTACGCGCCCGGTGAGGGCCCCACGTGGTTCTCGAGCTCGCGCGCCTTCTCGGTCGCAGCGTTCTCGGCGGGCGTCGGCTCGGTCAGTTCGACCCTCTCGTCGAGCTACTCGGGCTCGAGTTCGTCGGGCGGTTCGTCGGGCGGCGGTTCGTCAGGTGGCGGCGGTGGCGGTGGAGGCGGCGGCGGAGTGTAGACTTCTGCTCAAGCGCTTCCGCCCACCGGCCGTTCCTCGACCGGGTCAGGGCGACGAAAGCGCGGCACGTGCAGTCGTCGAGTTCACGCAGTTCTCGTGAACCCGAGGCGGTTCTGCAGATCATGCAGAGCTGCGGTTCGTTCGGGGCATCCGTGCTCCGCACCGTTCGAGGAGGGGCATGGCCCAGACCGGCCAGCGTCAGAGAAAAGGGTCGTCGTCGAAGCAGTCGTCGACGCGCCGTCGTCGACCGCTCGACGAGCAGGGAATCATCCCGATTCTCGCCCGCGCCGTGCGAGAGGTCGAGAACGCCGCCGAACGTGGCGCCAAGGTGAGCCCCTCGAACCGCACGAAGTTTCAGGTCGCTGCTCTGCTGGTGCGCGAGGAGCGCGCGCGTGTGAAAGACGACCGCGAAGTGCCCGAGAACGAACGGGCCGAAGTGCTCAAGCGTCTCGACGGTCTCGCGAGCATTATGGCTAAGACTGCCGCCCGCGACACCTCGCTCATCACTCTGCTCGCTCCCGAGGCCAAGGTCTCTGACGCCGCGAAGGCCCTGCGGCGCGACATGCTGTTGGCGTCGGGCGCCGAGCTCGAGCCAGATGACCTGCTCATCGTCTCCGAGCCCGAACCGGTCGCGCCCGAGGTCGCTAAGCAGGTTGTTCCGAAGTCGGTCAAGCAGGCGCAGCTTGCCAACCCGTTTCTCGCGCCCGACCTGTCGGCGCTCAACCCGAAGCCGGTCTCGATGGCCGGCCGCCTCGCGAATTGGGAGCTCATCGAGCCCTTGTTCCGCTCGTTCGAGTATGGCGCCGGCGGTCAGGCCGCCTCGATGCCGCTACCCGAGGCGGGCTCGCTCGTGACTCCGGGCGGCATGGATCTGATGCTGCACCAGTCGAAGCTCATTGAGGCGGTGCGTCGCGGCCACCGCACGTTCTTGCTCGCCGATGAACCGGGTCTCGGCAAAACCGCGCAAGCCCTCATGGCCGCGAACGTCGCGAATGCCTTCCCGCTGCTGGTCGTCGTGCCGAACGTCGTGAAGACGAACTGGGCGCGCGAGGTGCAGCGCTGGATTCCGCAGCGTTCCTCGACGGTCGTGCACGGCGATGGCGACGACCTCGACGCCTTCAGCGATGTCGTGATTGTGAACTACGAGATTCTTGACCGGCACGTGGGCTGGCTCGGCCGCTTCGGCTTCAAGGGCATGGTCGTCGACGAGGCGCACTTCATCAAGAACGCCTCTTCGCAGCGCACGCGCCACGTGCAGGCGCTTGCGCAGAACGTGCGCGTGCTGCACCCGAAGGCGCTCATGATGGCGCTCACGGGCACCCCCCTGATCAACCAGATCGAAGACTTCAGAATGATCTGGAAGTTTCTCGGCTGGATCGACGACAAGAAGCCTCTGGGCAGCCTCATGTCGTCGCTCGAAGACACGGGGCTCACGCCCGCCGATCAGGGCTTCTTCGCCGCCGCTCGCCAGTGCGTCATCGAGATGGGCATCGTGCGGCGCAAGAAGGTGGATGTCGCTGCCGACATTCCTGCCCGCCGCATCGCCGACATTCCGGTCGAGCTCGACGACGATGTGGCACGGTCGATCCGTGCGTCGGAGGAGGCGCTCATCACCCGCCTCGTCGAGCGGTACCGCCGTGTCGTCGCTGCCCGCGAGGTTCCGCCGATCGGCATCGACCGCGAGCTCGTGCGGCTCGTCGCCTCGGCCGAGCTCGAAGAGTCGAAGCAGTCGGCGAACGG
>JBBQKE010000248.1:0-3274 GCA_038326585.1 Actinomycetales bacterium
CGCATGCCCGAGCACTACGGCCCGCTGTCGCCAATCCTGCACGTCGTGCCGCTGCAGCTGCTCGCGTATCACACGGCCGTGGCGCGGGGGACCGATGTGGACAATCCGCGGAACCTGGCGAAGAGCGTGACCGTCGAATGACGCAAGCCGTGGGTTGCTGCTTCTGGCAGAGCCAAGTGATGTCCGTCGAGTGGAGTGAACCCCTGAGGCTGGACCGGCCACTTGCAGTCGGAGGCCCGCTTGGTCGTTGACCGTTCCTCAGGATGGCTGTCCGCTGCACCTACCGAACCGATCCTTCAGACGCGGAACCTTCGCTCAAACACCCTGGTCATCCGAGTGGGCCGAGGAACTCGTGTTACACGGTTCGCCAACGCACTGAGTGTGAGGCGGCGGTAGCATAGAGTATTGAGCGGAGCCGATATGCAGTGCGCCAGCCGGACCCGCTTCGCACTTTTCAGCGCAGGCATGGAGTGGACCCGTGAACAGAATCATTTGGCTTGTCGGTGCCGTCGTCATTATCTTGTTCATCGCGGGATATTTTGGCTTGCGCTGAGTGCGCACGGCCGTTCGCATGACGCGCGCGGGCCAAGCCGCGCATAGCCGTATCGCGTGCCAACCTGCAGTAGGGCCTGGGGGTAGTCAGCGCCTCGTGTGAATCGCCGAGGGCCTGGTGGGCCGGGCCAGTTTGCGCAGCAAGTTGCTTTCCTACTGCCCGTTGTCGAGTTCGCGCGAAATCGCCAGCACCGAGTCGTCGTGAGCCTGCGCCTCGGCTCGGCGGCCCGTCCGGGCTGGAGCTTTGGCCGCGCAGGATGCCGAGTGCCGCCGCTGAAAGCCCGCGCCGGCCTGCACGTCGGGCCCGTGACGCTGCGCGAAAACAGTCCGACCGACGTCGCAAGAGGCGCCAAACCGGTCGAGGTCGACGGCGCAGCCAAGGCCATCGCGGCGCGCGTGATGTCGGTCGCGATGGGTGGACAGATTTTGCTGTCGGCGCCCACCCGCAGGTTCTGGCCGAGGGTGGTTCACGGCTGCAATCGCACGGCCACTGGCGCGTGAAAGGCATCGCCGAACCGGTCGAACTGTTCGAGGCTGGTGACGCCGATGCCTCCTTTAGTTCGCCCCCCGATGCCGACAAGGCCTATCGTGTGTTCCTCCAACGCGATCTGTGGCTGCCTGCGCGCGAGGTCCCGCACAGCCTGCCTGCCGAGCGCAACGGATTCGTCGGTCGGCCAGCGTCAGCCCGGGCTCGTTTTTCGCGTCCATCGCGGGCTTCAGACGCGGCCGGACAGCAGGTGCCCGAACCCCGGCACGTCGGTCGGCAGGTCGAGGCGCTTCAACATCTGCCACGTCGTCGCGACCGAGGCCGAGAGCGTCGGCACGCCCGATTGCCGCTCCGCGCGGTCGATGGCCGCGAGCGACGGCATCTGCACGCAGGCCGAGAGCACGAGCGCGTCGATGCCGGTGCGGTCGAGCCGCTGCTGGATCTCGATGAGGCGCTCCGGGTCCTGCCGGCCGACCTCGAGGTTGTCGGGGATCTCGAGCGCGATGTGGTCGTGCACCTCGATGCCCTCGTGCTCGATGTAATCGACCACCAGCTTCGTGAGCGGCTTCATGTAGGGGCACACCAGCGAGATGCGCTTCGCGCCGAGCGCGTGCAGTGCGTCGACCAGTGCCCCGGCGCTCGTGACCACCGGGGTCGCAGCGCCGTTGGCCACCGTCTGCGCGTGCAGGCGCTGCTCGCTCGTGCGGTGGTAGCCGAACCCCATGCTCATGATGGCGACCAGGCAGGCGTAGCCGAGCACGTCGACCCGGGCGTCGGAAAGCTCGATCGCGCAGCGGTCGCTGTCGCGGTCCATCGCCTCGAGCTCGGCCTTCTCGACTTTCTTCATCCGCATCCGGCTCGAGTGGAAGGTGAAGCGCTCGGGGTGCACCGCGTGGCGGGCGTTGAGGATGGCCGGGATCTCGGTCTCCATCGTCGTGTTCGACGAGGGCACGATCTGGCCGATGCGGATGCGGCGCGCGCTCATGCGGCGTTCTCCCCGGGGCGTCGCTGCGGCGCCGGCTCGCCGGCGTCGGTGAACGCATCGCCGCCGACATCGAACTGCGCCGACTGCAGCGGGCGCCGGTTGACGCGCAGGTCGAAGATGTCGAAGCGGTGGTAGTGCCCGGTGATGTCGTGCATCTGCCGCGGCTGGATGCAGCGGCCGAGGTCGATGTCGGCGTAGACGATGCCCTCGTCGTCGATCAGCGGCGTGCCGACCGTGCGCCCGTCGGGTCCGATGACGCCGGAAAAGGCGCTGCTGCGGCGCGCAAGCTGCGCGCGCGCCTCGGGATGCTCGGCGCTCATCGCGTCGACGATCTCGGGCGAGATCGTCGAGCAGGCGACGATCGTGAAGACCTTGCCCTCGAACGAGTGCGCCATCGCCCGCAGCTTGATCGCTTCGGCCATGTCGTAGTCGGGCGGCGCGACCGGCAGCGAGATGTAGCTCGCCGCGTGCACCAGTTCGCCCTGCGCGAGCAGCGCGAAGCGGGCGAGCGTGTTGGTGTTCTCGCCGCACGCCAGCGCGCCGAGCTTGCCGATGGCGGTGTCGTAGACGCGCAGCGAGGCGCCGTCGCCGGGCGACCACGTCAGCTTCTCGGCCCAGGTGGGAACGAGCTTGCGATGGCGGCCGAGGATCGTGCCGTCGGGGCCGATGATGACGAGCGTGTTGTAGATCGTCGCGATGCCGGTCGGGCTGCGCTCGTTGACGCCGACGACGACGTGCATCGCGTTCGCCGCCGCCGCCTGGGCGATGCGGTTGATCTCCGGGCCGGGGATCTCGATCGCCGAGCGGACCAGGCGGTCGAACCACGGGCCGCCCTGGATCGGGTTCATGACCCAGTTCCAGTAGGGGTACGCGGAGACGAAGACCTCGGGGAACACGGTCAGCGTCGCGCCCTGGCCGGCGGCCTCGGCGATGAGCCGGCAGACCTTGTCGACGGTGGCGTCGGTGTCGAGGAAGACCGGCGACGCCTGGACCGCGGCGGCCTTGAAGGTGGGAAGGTTCAGCACGTCGATGCCGCCTGCGTCAGACCGCGACGACCGGATGGCGGATCCGGCCGATGCCCTCGATGCCGGCCTCGACCACGTCGCCCGGCCACAGCCACTCTTGCGGCGTGCGACCCGCGCCGACGCCCGAGGGCGTTCCGGTCAGGATGATGTCGCCCGGATCGAGCGTGATGCCGGCGCTGATGTCGGCGATCAGGGCCTTGACGTCGAACAGCATGTCGCGTGTGT
>JBBQKE010000249.1:0-3254 GCA_038326585.1 Actinomycetales bacterium
GAACCGCCGTCATCAACCGCCACGACTTCGGCGTCAGCTGGAACGCGGCGATCGAGACGGGCGGCTTCTTGCTCGGCGACGACGTGACACTGCGGATCGAGGCGCAGTTCACGCTGCAGGCCTAGACGCGTCGGTACCCGCGGGCGAGGGATGCGGGTCGCTGAGCGCCCCGACCTCCCGCACGCAGAACGGGGCGGCCCCATAAGGGCCGCCCCGATCGCTGTCTGCACGCAGACGGTGGATGTCGTGACTACGGCAGCAGCACCGCGTCGATGACGTGAATCACGCCGTTGTCGCACACGATGTCAGCCGTGACGACGTTCGCGCCGTTGATCTTCACGCCGTCGGTCAGGTCGACCGTGAGCTCGGCGCCGTTGACCGTGGCGGCCTTCATGCCGTCGCTGAGGTCGGCGGCGTGCACGGCGCCAGCAACCACGTGGAAGGTGAGGATCGAGGTGAGCGCCGGAATGTCGGCGAGCAGGCCCTCGACGGTGCCCTCGGGCAGCGCGGCGAACGCGTCGTCGGTGGGCGCGAAGACCGTGAAGGGGCCCTCTCCGTTGAGCGTGTCGACGAGGCCGGCAGCGCCGACAGCGGCGACGAGGGTGGTGAACGAACCGGCGCTGACGGCGGTTTCGACGATGGTAGCCATGGGGTCTCTTCTCTGGCAGTGGTGATGACGGTGCGCGATGCGCTCCGACCCGGTGCGTGATGACCGAGCTCTCTCACTGTGGGCCCTGCCGCCTGCCGTGCGCCCGTGCGCCAGCAGTGCATCGTCCCCACGCCAGCCGACCATCGGCTGTGCGTCGTGAACGGTGAGTGAACACAGAGCGGACATCCGCTCGCAGGAGCGTGACGTACGCTGAAGACCGATGAAAGAACTGACCGCCGAGCAGATTCGGGCGTCGTTCGTGAACGCGAGCGACGCTGAGATCGAACGGATGACCCTGCCGGGCCTGCACGAGACCGTGTGGAGCGACCGCGAGTTCTTGGGCTGGCGCGATCCCGCGGGTTCGGCCCGCGGCTACATCGTGCTCTGGGTCGACGATCGGCCCGTCGGCATCATGGTGCGTGCCGCGAGCTCACCGCTGAGGCCGGGCATCGGCGCCATGTGCTCGTTGTGCCACACGCCGCAGCCCTCGACTCAGGTGGTCATGTTCAGCGCGGCTCGTGGCGGAGAGGCCGGCCGCGACGGCAACTCGATCGGAACCTACATCTGCACCGATCTCGCGTGCTCGATCATGATTCGCATCGTTCCGGCGACGAGCGAGCTGAATCTTCACCGCGACGAGCTGATCGCACGGCGCGCTGCGGGTCTGCAGCACCGCGTGACGGCCTTCACGGCCAACGTGCTCAAGACCGCCTAACGGCGATGCGCCGACCGCCTAACGGCGATACGCCGTCACCGCCTCAGCGTTCGCGGTGACCCATGATGTTGAACGGAATCGCGACCGCGAGAGTCGCCGACATGATGCCGATGAAGAAGGTCAACGCGGCGAATTCTTCTGGCACTGCGAACGCGTACGCGAAGAGCAGGAACGACGACACGAAGAGGGCCATTGAGATGATCACGGCGAGAATGTTCATGGTGACTCCATTGTGCCAGGTCTGCTCGGGATAATGACGCATGACCTCCCCCTCTGCCGCCACGGCTCGTCACCGCCCCGCCAGCCCCGCTCACCGTCGTGTGCGCGCGATCGGCATCGGCGCACTCGCTTCGCTGCTCGTGGTCGTGCTGGGCTTCTTGATCTGGGCAAACACCCCCTACCGCGCTGATCGCGCCGCCACTCTCGAGGTGTTTCGCAACAGCGACATCAGCGTGACGACCGTCGACGAAGGAATCTTGATGCAACCGATCGCCGACAGCATCGATCTGCCCGAGAACCCGGTCGGTCTCATCTTCGTGCCAGGCGCCCGCGTCGAGGCCCACGCCTACCTGCTGCAGTTGAGCGGTGTGGTTGAAGAGCACGGCGTCACGGTTCTCATCACCCAGCCGACGCTCAACCTGGCCTTCTTCGACCTTCGCACCGTCGATGACTTCACGACCGCCGCGCCTGAGATCGACCGATGGTTCGTCGGGGGCCACTCTCTCGGCGGAGTGCGCGCCTGTCTCATGGTGCCCGGCACCGACCTCGAAGGCCTCGTGCTGTTCGGCAGCTACTGCGCCAACGATCTGAGCGACTCGGGGTTGCGCGCGCTCAGCATCGCGGGCGAGAACGATCTGCTGAGCGATCTCACCACGATCGAGGGCGCCGCGCCGCTGTTGCCCAGCGATGCCGAGTTCGTCGTCATCGAGGGTGCCAACCATGCATCGTTCGGCGACTACGGCGATCAGTCGGGCGATGGCGAACGCACGATCTCGAGCGAGCAGATGCGCGCCGAACTGACAGGCCTGCTCGGCGACCTGCTGCGCTAGCTTTTCTTGCGCGTCGCTGGGTTTGCGGCCTCGACCGGCTCAGACGTTGCAGCGCTCGCAGGCTCGGGCACTGCCACGGTGCTCGGGCCGGCCTCGACCGCGGCCGCGCCCTCAGGAGTGAGCGCCGACACCGACGAGCCATCGGTGGTCACCACGACCGCCGCAAGCTTTTCGCGATTCGCGAGCGCCATGAGCCACCAGATGAGTGACCCCATGAGAATGCCGCCCACGAGCGCGATGACGGGCGTCAGCAGCACCGGGCCGGCGATGCCTCCGTCGGTGAGCAGGTTCGCGATAAGCAGGTAGACCCAGAACAGCGCGATGTCGACGAGGGCGGCGATGCCTACGGCCGACATGGTCGTGCGCCACGGGCGGTGCTGGCCCGCGGCCGAGAGCATCCACCCGCTGACCAGAATCGACAGGCCGATGAGAATGAGGCTGCCGATCAAAGACGAGATGACGACCCAGAAGAGAATGTCGGAGCCCGCGTCGATCGCCGAGAGAACCGTGTTGGCCCCGTCGCCACCGAGAGCATTCGAGAGGGCACCGACAAGCCCGCCGAAGAGCGATGCCGCAACCAGCGCCGCGAGCGACATGCCGAAGGCGAACCAGCCGGTCTGGAAGACCGTGTGCGCGACGGCGCCCGCGATCAGGGCGCTCTGCGTCTGATTGCGGGTGAGGGGCGTGGCGGCCATGAGTGCTCCTAAAGTTCGAGGGGTCGCCTGCGAATCTAGCGCCTAGAGTGGCGACATGCAGAAGACGGCGCTGCTCGTCGGCGGCTCTGGCCAGATCGGCACGGCGAGCGCGCGCCGCCTGCTCGCGCTCGACTATAGGGTGACGA
>JBBQKE010000250.1:0-3239 GCA_038326585.1 Actinomycetales bacterium
CAGGCCCCGTACAGCCCTAGATCAGGCGGAGAACTGCGATGCTGGTACTCGTGCCCCCCGAAATCGACGTCGACGAGACCGCTCCCGCCACCGATTCCACGGTCGAGACGACGAACGCCCTGCTGCTGCGGGTCGCGCAAGGCGACCAGCGCGCCTTCAGCGAGCTCTACGACGTCATCGCCTCTCGCATGCTGGGCCTTGTGCGTCACGTGCTGAAAGATCACGCGCAGTCAGAAGAGGTCGTGCAAGAGGTGCTTCTCGAGATTTGGCAAACCGCTCCGCGCTTCGATCCGAATAAGGGGAAAGCGGTGACCTGGATGCTCACCATGGCCCACCGTCGAGCGATCGACCGCGTGCGTAGCGCGCAGTCGTCTCGTGACCGCGACACCAAGGTGGGCATCCGTGATCTCGACCGAGAGTTCGATTCGGTCGCAGAGAGCGTCGAGATCCGTATCGAACACGATCGAGTGGAGAAGGCCTTGAGCCGGTTGAGCGAGTTGCAGAGGCAGGCTGTCGAGCTTGCCTACTACGGCGGCTACAGCCACAGCGAGGTCTCCGAGATGCTCGGGGTTCCGATGGGCACGGTCAAGACTCGACTGCGCGACGGCATGATGCGGTTGCGCGCTGAATTGGGGGTGGCGTCATGAGTCGATACGACGACGACGACGCACGCACGCACGACTCGATGAGCAACACAGTGAACGACGACGACGTGATGAACGACGAGAAGTTCGCCGATGTGAGGGCCGCCCTGGGGCTCGCGGTGCCGCCCGTCGCGCCGTCGCCCAGCATGAAAGACGCGGTCATGGCCGCGGTCGCGACGACGCCGCAGGTTGGCCCAGTCGCCGCTGTCGTGCCGCTCGACGAGAGCCCGGCAGCTGCCATGGTCGCCGACACGCACGGCACGGCCGCGTCGGCCGAGGCTCGAGCGCAAGCGCGCTGGTTCTCGCGACCGACGTCACTCGTCGTGGCCGCCGCCGCTGCGGTTGCCCTGTTCTTCGGCGGCGTGGCCGCGGCCGGTGTGGTGAACCCGAACGCGCCGAGTGCTGCCGATCAGCTCGCGTCGATCGTCGCGGCTCCCGATGTTTCGACCATCGTCTCGCCCGTGGCGGGCGGCGGCACCTCGACCCTCGTGTCGAGCGAGTCGGCCGGACTCTCGGCCATGGTCTTCGAGGGATTGCCTGAGTTGAGCGACGACGAGCGTTATGCGCTGTGGTACATCACCGACGGTGTGGCCGCGCCCGCCGGACTCTTCGCCGTGTCGGGCGACGGAGCGGTCGTGCAGGTTCTTGACGGAATCTTCGAGGCCGGCACCGTCGTCGGCGTCACGGTCGAACCCGAGTCGGGTAGCCCCGCGCCGACCAGCGATCCGATCGTCGCGATCGCCACGGCTTAGGGCCCGTTCTCACCGAATGCCCCCGCGCTCGGGAGCCTTCGGCGTTCTCTCAGGCCTGCGCTGCGCGCCGAGGAGGAATCCCTCGCCCGTGCGTCGGTCAGGGCGCGGTGGGCATCCACGGGAATATCGCCCCCATGGGGGCAGGATGCTCGCACGTCGTACAGTTCGCGACACATCGCACGCTCCATAGCGTGCGAGTTGTCCGAAACCGTGCGAGACGGCGCGCTCGGGGGCGGGGCTCAGCCGAGAATGCTGACGACGAGGCTTGCGAGGGTGAAGCCGACGGCGTTCCCACGGCAGGCCGCGAACATCCTGTTGCATTATTACTACATAGCAATTATGCTACGAGCATGGGACGCAAGCCGAAGTCAGAAGACCCGGTCTACAGCCGTATCGAAGAGCACCGCACTCGCGCCGGCTTGAGTCGGCACGAGCTTGCCGATGCGGTCGATGTGCACTACCAGACCGTGGGGTACCTCGAGCGGGGCGAGTACGCACCGTCGCTCGCCCTTGCGCTGCGCATCGCGCAGCTCATCGGGGTTCCCGTCGAGCAGCTGTTCTCTTTGACCCCCTTCACCGACACCGATGCGGAGGCATCAGCATGACCGAGAAGAAGCTCTCAGCGCGCGAGCGCAACGAGAAGGCCGTCGCCGACATGGCCGACACCGTGATGCGCGACACCCGATGGGACTGGATGCGCACGCGCCGTGCGCGCCTCGCGATCGTGGGCGTCATGATCGCGCTGCTGGTCGCGATTCCGCTCGCGTGGATTTTCTTGCCCAACCTCGCGGCGCTGGGGGTCATCGGCCTCGCTGTCGTGGGCTGGTGGGCTCTGCGCATGTCGGTGCGGGTGATCGCCGACCTGCCCGAGGAGTACCTCGACGAACGCCAGGCGCGCGTGCGCGACCGGGCATACCTCGAGGCCTACCGCTGGTTCGCCGGATTGACGCTCGCCGCCGCGACCGCCGCGCTCATCTGGTTCGTCTTCGCGAGCGAGAACGACGTGGTGACGATCGAGCTCACCTGGAGCGTCGCCATGGCGATCTTCTGGGCCTTTGAGGGGCTTGCGCTGACGTTGCCGTCGATCGTGCTCGCTGTGCGCGAGCCCGACCGCACCTAGCGAGCGGGGGCGATCTCGGCGACGAGCTGCTCGATGCGGCCTCTGATGTCGTCGCGAATCACCCGCACTGACTCGATGCCTTGACCGGCCGGATCCTCCAGCTCCCAATCTTCGTATCGCTTGCCGGGGAAGATCGGGCAGGCATCGCCGCAGCCCATCGTGATGACGACGTCAGAATCGACGACCGACTGCACGGTGAGAATCTTGGGCACGTTGTGCGCGATGTCGATGCCTTCTTCGGCCATGGCCTCGATGGCGATCGGGTTGATCTGGTCTTTGGGCTCAGAGCCGGCAGAGAGCACGCTCACGCGGTCGCCGGCGAAGTGCTGCAGGTAGCCAGCGGCCATTTGCGAGCGGCCGGCATTGTGCACGCAGACGAAGAGCACGATGGGCTTGGCAGGTTCAGGTTGTGTGTGGCGCTTCATGCTCAAAGTATAGACACAGATCGATATGTTGTGTCGAGGGGGTCGCGACGGCTACCGACGCGGGCGGATGCTCTCGGAGCGAGTTCGGAGAGCAGCGCGCGCACACGTGTGTCGATGTCATCACGAATGCGCCGCACGGTGTCGAGCGGCTGCCCGGCCGGATCATCGACCGGCCAGTCGAGATACCGCCGACCGGGGAAGACGGGGCAGGCATCGCCGCAGCCCATCGTGACGACGACATCGGCGCCCCGCACGACATCGTCGGTGAGCGGCTTCGGGAACTCACCGCCGAGTGGCA
>JBBQKE010000251.1:0-3226 GCA_038326585.1 Actinomycetales bacterium
CGCTACGAGCAGGCGCGACCGTTCCATCCGGAGCGACTGCAACAGGCGCTCGACGAGCATCTCGATCGAGGCGCGTGCGGCACGATCATCCGCTCGTCGGGCTTCTGCCGCATGGCAACGCGCCCCGGCGTGACTGCACACTGGGATCACGTCGGCACCATGATCTCGTTCTCACCCCTCGCCCGCGACGACGAGCGACACTCCGACGATGCGCTTCTCGCTCTCGGTCAAGACCTGATCTTCATCGGGCTTGACGTGCAGAAGGACGCGCTCATCACCGCTCTCGACAGCGCCGCGCTGACCGATGACGAGCTGCTCGCGGGGCCAGAAGCGTGGGCGCGATTCCCCGACCCGTTTCCCGCGTGGGACTTGGCCGACCGCGGCGCCGAGGGTCCGACGGAGGTCTAGCCGAACAGCTCGCCCAGTTCGAGCCAGCGCTCTTCGGCCGCCTCGAGCTCGACCTCGAAGGCGCGTATTCGTTCGTGAAGAGCGCCCAATGCGGTGTAGTCGTTCGGGTCATGCTCGGCGAGTTGCACGTGCAGGGCATCCACCTGCCCCTGCACCTTGGCGATGCGCCGCTCGAGCGCCGACAACTCTTTCTCGAGCGTGCGGCGCTCGGCTCCACCCAGCTTCGGGGCTGTTGACGCGGATGCGGGGGCCGTCGCCGTGACAGATGCCACGGTTGCGCGCCCCGCATCGTTCGAGCCCGTCGGGGCCGCAGCGTGCGACGCGATGCGCAGATACTCGTCGACGCCGCCCGGCAGGTGACGCAACCGACCGCTCAGCACCGCGTACTGCTGGTCGGTGACCCGCTCGAGCAGGTACCGGTCGTGGCTCACGACGATGAGCGTGCCGGGCCACGAGTCGAGCAGGTCTTCGATGGCCGCGAGCATGTCGGTATCCATGTCGTTGGTCGGCTCGTCCATGATGAGCACGTTGGGCTCGTCGAGCAGAATGAGCAGCAGCTGCAGGCGCCGCTTCTGGCCACCGCTGAGGTCTTTGATCGGGGTCGAGAGCTGGGCCGAGGTGAAGCCCATGCGCTCGAGTAGCTGGCCGGGCGTGAGCTCTTTGTCGCCCGTCGTGTAGCTCGTGCGCTTGGTGGCGATGACAGCCGAGACGCGCTCGTGCTCCACGGCGCTCAAGTCACCGAGCTGCTGGTCGAGCGTCGCGACGACGACGGTCTTGCCGCGCTTGACGCGACCCGTCGTCGGCTCGAGCGAGCCGTCGATGAGCTTGAGCAACGTCGACTTGCCGGCACCGTTGATGCCGAGAATGCCCGTGCGCTCGCCCGGAGCTATGCGCCACTCGACATCGTGCAGAATCTGCGTGTCGCCGAACGACACCGAGACGTCGAGCAGGTCGATGACGTCTTTGCCGAGCCGCGACGTCGCCATCTGCGAGAGTTCGACCGAGTTGCGCAGCGGCGGCACGTCGTCGATGAGCGCGTTGGCTGCCTCGATGCGAAACTTCGGCTTCGCCGTGCGGGCCGGGGCGCCTCGGCGAAGCCACGCGAGCTCTTTCTTCATGAGGTTCTGACGCTTGGCCTCCATCGTCGAGGCCTGGCGGTCGCGCTCGATACGCTGCAGCACGTAGGCCGCATAGCCGCCCTCGAAGGGCTCGACGATGCGGTCGTGCACCTCCCACGTGTCTTGGCTGACCTCGTCGAGAAACCACCGGTCGTGGGTCACGACGAGCAGCGCGCCGGCGCCCTGCGACCAGCGCCGCTTCAAGTGGCCGGCGAGCCAGTGCACGCCGCCGATGTCGAGGTGGTTGGTGGGCTCGTCGAGCACGACGATGTCCCACTCGCGGCTGAGCAGTGCGGCGAGGGCGACGCGGCGGCGCTGCCCTCCGCTGAGGTCGTCGACGAGCGTGTGCCCGGGTATGTCGAAGATGAGCCCGGCGAGAACATCCCGAACATTGCGATCGCCCGCCCACTCGTGTTCGTCGCGATCGCCGACGACCGTCTGCATGACGGTGAGCCCGGTCGCGAGGTGGTCGGCCTGATCGAGCATGCCGAGGGTGACTCCCCCGCGGCGCGTCACGCGACCGCCGTCGGGCTCTTGCTTGCCGGCCAGGATGCGCAGCAGGGTCGACTTGCCGTCGCCATTGCGACCGACGACGCCGATGCGGTCGCCGTCGCTGACGCCCACCGTCACTCCGTCAAGAACGACTCGGGTGGGATATTCGACGCGAAGGGCTTCTGCCCCCAAGAGATGGGCCACCCGTCGAGACTACGGCGCGCCGCCTGCATGGCCGACCATGCAGAATAGAGGAATGCCCTCGACTGAGCCCGAACCGACCGCCGAGCCCGACACGATCGCGCAGGCCGAGTCGCCCGCCGACGCCGTCATCACGCCGCAGGGCGCCCGTTCGATCCGCCGCGTGCTGCCGTTCACCCTGCTGTGGGCGGCCGGCATCATCATCTTTGACCAGGCCACGAAGTTCTGGGCCGAGGCAACGCTCGTGCCCTACGAGGGCGTGCCGGTCATCGGCGAGTGGATTCAGTGGCGCCTGGTCTACAACCCGGGGGCCGCGTTCGGCATCGGCGGCGACTTCACCTGGGTGCTGACGCTCATCGCGGCGGTCGCCGTCGTCGGCATCTCGATCTTCGTCGCCCGCATCTCGAGCGTGCGGTGGGCACTCGCTGCCGGGGCGCTGCTCGGCGGCGCGATCAGCCACCTCGGCGACCGGCTGTTTCGCGAGCCCGGTTTCGCGCGCGGCGAGATCGTCGACTTCATCGACTACTTCGGCTTCTTCGTCGGCAACGTGGCCGACATCGCCCTCGTGGGTGGCGCGATTGCGCTCGTGCTGCTGAGCCTGATCGGCGTCAGCCCGCGACGACCCGTGCCCCGTGAACCGGACCCGTCGCCCGCAGCACCGTCAGCCGAGACGCACTGAGCGCGACCTGCAGCTCGAGCGCGGCATCTTGATCAGCTGCCAAGAAGGCCACCGTCGGGCCTGAGCCAGACACGAGACCCGCGAGCGCACCCTGCAGCTCACCCGTCTCGAGCGTCTTCGCGAGCGCCGGCTCGAGGTGCAGGGCCGGAGCCTGCAGGTCGTTGTGCAGATACTCGGCGAGCCGATGCGGGTCGCCCGCGCGCAGCGCCTGCAGCACCTCGATGTCGACGGCCGGCTGCACCTCGGCCGGCGCGATGTCGCGCACGTGCCGCTCGCGGTGGCGATCAAGCTCGGCGTAGACCTCGGGAGTGCTGAGCCCGATGTCGGC
>JBBQKE010000252.1:0-3222 GCA_038326585.1 Actinomycetales bacterium
CGTCGGGGGTCGGGCCGGCTACTACGACGGCATCGGCGCCGCACGCGACGTCATTCAGAATCATCTGCTGCAGTTGCTCGCCTTGACCGCCATGGAAGAGCCGGTGTCGTTCGATGCGGCCGACCTCCGGGCTGAGAAAGAGAAAGTGCTCTCGGCGGTACGGCTGCCGAAAGACCTCTTGACCGGCACCGCTCGCGGCCAGTACTCCAGCGGATGGCAGGGCGGCGAATGGGTGAAGGGCTTCCTCGACGAAGAAGGCATGAATCCCGAGTCGGTCACCGAGACATACGCCGCGATGCGTCTCGATATTGGCACTCGACGATGGGCCGGCGTGCCCTTCTACCTGCGCGCAGGCAAACGTCTCGGCCGACGCGTCACCGAAATCGCCGTCGTCTTCAAGCGCGCGCCCCAGTACCTGTTCGCCGAGGCTCAGACGTCTGCGCTCGGCCAGAATGCCCTCGTGATCCGGGTGCAGCCCGATGAGGGTGTGACCATCAGGTTTGGTTCGAAGGTTCCCGGAGCGGGCATGCAGGTGCGCGACGTGACGATGGACTTCGGATACGGCCACGCCTTCACCGAGCAAAGTCCCGAAGCCTACGAACGACTCATCCTTGACGTGCTGCTCGGCGAGCCCCCGCTCTTCCCCCGTCATGAAGAAGTCGAGCTGAGCTGGAAGATTCTCGACCCGATCGAAGAATTCTGGGCCACCCAGGGCGCTCCGGAGCCATATTCGCCAGGCACCTGGGGGCCGACGTCGGCTGACGACTTGCTGGCCCGCGACGGACGTGTCTGGAGGCGCCCATGATCATCGACCTGCCCGACACGACCGCGAGTCAGGTCTCGAAGACGCTCGTGCGCATCCGCGATGAAGCGGGCGCGGTCGCGCTCGGTCGGGTGTTGACGCTGATCATCTCCAGCGAACTCGGTGACGAAGAGGACGTGATCGTCGCCGCGAACGAAGCGTCGCGCGAGCATCCGATGCGCATCATCGTCGTGTCGACCGATGCGGCGGCGGCCAGGGCGCGACTCGACGCCGAAATCAGGGTCGGTGGTGATGCCGGCGCGAGCGAGGTCATCGTGCTGCGGGCTCACGGCGGCACGGCACTCGATCTGCGCGGACTCGTGACCGGTCTGCTGTTGCCCGATGCGCCCGTCGTCACCTGGTGGCCCGGCCAGTGCCCAGACTGTGTGGGCGACACCTCGCTCGGAAAGCTCGCGCAGCGGCGCATCACCGACGCTGCCGCCGCGAAGGATCCGACTGACAGCCTGCGCAAGGTAGCCGACGGCTATCGACCGGGTGACACCGACTTTGCCTGGACACGGTTGACCAAATGGCGCTCACAACTCGCCGCGACGCTCGACCAGCCTCCTCTCGAAGCCGTGCTGCGAGCCGAAGTGGCGGGCGCTATCGACAGCCCGTCGACCGTGCTGCTCGCGGCCTGGTTAGAGCTTCGGCTCGGAGTGCCGGTCGAGATCGACGTCGCTGACGGAAACCCGTCGACTGGCGTGCACCGCGTCGTGCTGCATCGCGCGAGCGGACCGATCAGTCTCGAGCGCACATCACCGACCGTCGTCGAGCTTCGTCAGCCCGGCCAACCGGAGCACGAGCTGTCACTGCCGCGGCCAGGGTTGCGTGAGTGCCTCGCAGAAGAACTGCGTAGGCTCGACCCCGATGACGAGTTCGGCGCGGTACTCGCACACGGGCTTCGCACTCCCGAGCAGATCGTCTAGACGCTCTAGCGCGCACACGCGCTCCCGCTCCCCCAGAAAGGTTCATCGACCCGTGTCACATGATCGACGTGTCATCGTTCACGCCAACCCCGAGGCGCTGGCGCAGGCAGTCGCGGCTCGCTTCATCACGACGCTCAACGAACTTCTCGCGCAGCGCGACAGTGTGCACGTCGTGCTCACGGGTGGGTCAGTCGGAATCGGAGTGTTGCAGGCCGTTGCGCAGCATGACGACCGCGACTCGATCGACTGGTCTCGAGTGCACGCCTGGTGGGGTGATGAGCGGTGGGTTCCTCGCGACCACGCCGATCGCAACGCTGTGCAAGCCCACGACGCTCTGCTCAACCACGTGGCGATCCCCTCGGCCCAGGTTCATGCGTTCCCGGCATCCGACGATGGAGTCGCACTGGCCGACGCTGCTGCTCAGTATCATCACGAACTGCTGAATGCCGGCGGGGGCCGTATGCCGACCTTCGCCGTCACCCTCCTCGGCGTCGGCCCCGACGGCCACATCGCATCCTTGTTCCCGGAACGAGAAGGTCCACGCGTCACTGACTCCACCGTTCTCGCCGTCGAAGACTCGCCCAAGCCGCCGCCACAACGGTTGACGCTGAGCCTTCCGCTGCTCAACAGCTCCGAGCACGTGTGGCTCGTGCTGGCGGGTGCGGATAAGGCATCAGCGTTGGGGCTCGCCTTGGCGGGTGCGTCGACGGCGGATGTACCGGTAGCCGGGGTGCAGGGCGTCGAACGCACGATCTTCTTCGTCGACGAGGCCGCCTCATCCGAAGTGCCCGCGTCGCTCATCACGCCGCCGGAATACTGGACTGGAGCGATGGACCAGCCCGACTGGAGTCCGAGCGCCGACTAGACCCGCGAGGGCGCCAGCCTGCTAGGCCGTGCCGCGCCGCTGGCGCAGCTTGAGCAGTGCCTCGTCGAGGATCTGCGTGGCCTCTTCTTCGCTGCGACGCTCTTTCACGTAAGCGAGGTGAGTCTTGTAGGGCTCGTTCTTGGCCACCTGTGGCGGGTTCTCACGATCGCGACCGGCGGGGAGTCCGGTCGACGGTGAGTCGATGACTTCGGGAATCTCCTCTTCAGGAAGATTCGCCGCAAAGTGCCGCACTGTCTCGTTGCCCATCGCATCCCAATAAGAAATCGAGATGCGGTCTGCGTGAACCCCGCGGTCTTGCTCGCCCATCGGGCCCGAGCCAACGCGAGAGCCACGAATGGCGCTGCCGCCTGAAACCATGCTGATGCTCCTTAGGCCGCGTCGAAGCGCGTGATGAGGCCGAGAATGACGATCGAGCTCACCCAGACGAGGGCGAGAATGATGGTGATGCGGTTGAGGTTGCGCTCAGCCACACCCGACGCGCCGAGGTTCGACGTGACGCCGCCCCCGAACATGTCAGAGAGGCCTCCACCGCGACCACGGTGCAGCAAGATCATCAAGGTGAGCAGAAGGCTCGTGATGCCCAGGATCACCTGGAGCACGACCTG
>JBBQKE010000253.1:0-3221 GCA_038326585.1 Actinomycetales bacterium
TCGACGGCATCATGGTGGCCCGCGGAGATCTCGGGGTCGAGCTTCCTCTCGAAGCCGTGCCAATCGTGCAGAAGCGCGCCGTCGAGCTCGCGCGCCGCATGGCGAAGCCTGTCATCGTCGCCACGCAGATGCTCGAGTCGATGATCAGTAGCCCGATTCCGACGCGCGCGGAGACCTCTGATGTCGCCAACGCGGTGCTCGATGGTGCCGACGCGGTCATGCTTAGCGGCGAGACCAGCGTCGGCGAGTTTCCTGTCATCACGGTGTCGACGATGGCACGCATCATTGATTCGACTGAGGAGCACGGGCTCGAGCGCATCCAGCCTCTCGGCACCAAGCCGCGCACGCAGGGCGGTGCCATCACGCTCGCGGCAGCAGAGGTCGCCGACTTCGTCGAAGCGAAGTATGTGTGCGTCTTCACCGAGTCGGGAGACTCAGCTCGTCGCATGTCGCGGCTGCGGTTCCGCATCCCGATGAAGGCGTTCACGCCCTATGTGTCGATCCAGCGGCGCATGTCGCTCACGTGGGGAATCGAGGCCTTCCTGGTTGATCCCGTGACCCACACCGACCCCATGTACCGACAGGTCGATGAAGTGCTCTTGCGCGAGGGGCTTGCGGAAGAGGGCGACAAGGTTGTTGTCATCTCGGGTTCCCCTCCCGGCATCTCTGGGTCGACCAACGACCTTCGAGTGCACACGGTCGGCGACGCGATCAATGCGAAGGCACCTGCATACCTCGACAGTTAGCCCGAAGGCTGAATAGCGAAGAGCGCCGCACCCTGTCGGGGTGCGGCGCTCTTCGCTATTCAGTACCGGCTGTGGGGCTCGAACCCACACGTCCTCTCGGACAACGCATTTTGAGTGCGCCGCGTCTACCATTCCGCCAAGCCGGCACAGGGCGGCATCGGCCCCGTGGCCTCGACGATACCGTAGGCTCTCACGCGTGAGTGACCAGGATCAGAGTGCAGCAGCCCCCCGTCGTGTTGTCGTCGCGGAGGACGAGTCGTTGATCCGCATGGACATCGTCGAAATTCTGCGCGACAACGGTTTCGATGTCGTCGGCGAGGCAGGCGACGGCGAAACCGCCGTGGCGCTCGCGACAGAGTTGCGCCCCGACCTCGTCATCATGGACATCCGCATGCCGCAGCTCGATGGCATCGAGGCGGCAAAGCGACTCAGTGAGAACCACATCGCCCCGGTCGTGCTGCTGACGGCGTTCAGTCAGAAGGAGCTGGTTGAGCAGGCGAGCGAGGCTGGAGCCCTCGCCTACGTGGTCAAGCCCTTCACCCCCAATGACCTGCTGCCGGCGATCGAGATCGCGCTCAGCCGCTACCAGCAGATTCTGACCCTCGAGACCGAAGTGGCCGACCTCGTCGAGCGCTTCGAGACCCGCAAGCTCGTCGATCGCGCCAAAGGGCTACTCAATGAGCGCATGGGGCTCAGCGAGCCCGAGGCCTTCCGCTGGATTCAAAAAGCCTCGATGGACCGTCGCACGACGATGCAGGCGGTCGCCCAGGCGATTATCGATCAGCTGGGCGCGAAGAAGGACGCAGCGAAGAAGGCACCGCCGGCATCCGACGACGCATCGGTCGACGCGGGGGAGTAGCTGCCAGGCGGTCCGTCAGCGGTCGCTGTCGCGCAGCATGTTCGTCATGCGCACCGTCGACAGCCGGCGGCCGGCTTCGTCGGTCACGACGATCTCATGCGTAGCGAGCGTGCGCCCGAGCACGAGTGCCGTGCACGTGCCCGTGACGAACCCGTCGGTGATCGCACGACTGTGGGTCGCGTTGATCTCGATGCCGACGGCATAGCGGCCCGGTCCGGCGTGGATCGCCGACGAAATCGACCCGAGGCTTTCGCCCAGCACCACGTGGGCGCCGCCGTGCAGCAAACCGATGACCTGGGTGTTTCCCTCCACCGGCATCGTGGCTACTGATCTTTCCGCCGACAGTTCGAGAAACGTGATTCCCATCTTCTCGCAGAGCGCTCCGCCACCCGAGGCGACGAGCCGGTCAAAGAGCTCGGGGTCGAGATCGGGGGGCAGCAAGGTCATAGAAGATCATCCTCGAACGGGGCGCCGGATCATCGGCTTCAGGGTCGGGCCGCCTGAGTAGGCTGAGCCGCGTGACGGACTCCGAAAAGCCTACCCTTCTGATCGTTGACGGCCACTCGCTGGCCTTCCGGGCGTTCTACGCGCTGCCGATCGACAGCTTCGTCACGCGCGACGGCCAACACACGAATGCCATCCACGGGTTCCTCTCGATGTTCCTCAGCTTGCTCGCGAAAGAGAAGCCGACGCACGTTGCGGTCGCCTTCGACATCTCGCGCTACTCGTTTCGAACGCGCGAGTACCCCGAGTACAAGGGCACACGCGGCGAGACCCCGCCCGAGTTCGTGGGGCAGGTCCCATTGCTCCAAGAGGCGCTCGCGGCCATGAGCATCCCGACCCTCACGAAAGAAGATTTCGAGGCAGACGACATTCTCGCGACCCTCGCGACCCAGGGCGCGGCAGAGGGTTTCCACGTGCTCGTCGTCTCGGGCGACCGCGACACCATTCAGCTCGTGACCGACGACGTCACGCTGCTCTACCCGAATGCACGCGGCGTGAGCGAGCTGAAGCGTTACGACCCCGACGCTGTGCGCGAGCGCTACGGCGTCAACCCCGAGCAGTACCCCGAGATCGCCGCCCTCGTCGGCGAGACGAGCGACAATCTGCCCGGCATCGACAAGGTCGGTGAAAAGACCGCCGTCAAGTGGATCACGCAGTACGGCTCGCTCGACGGAATCTGGGAGCACATCGACGAGATCGGGGGAGTAGTCGGCACCAATCTGCGCGAACAGCGCGACCGCGCCGAGCGCAACCGCCGGCTCAACCACCTGATCACCGACCTTGAGCTGCCGGTCGGGCCGCACGATCTCGATCGACGCCCCATGGATGTCGCCGCGGTCAAGCAGGTCTTCGAGCGGCTGCAGTTCCGCACCCTCACTGAGCGGGTGCTGAAGATCGCCGAGGCCGAGGGGGCCGATATGGGCGAGGCCGTCGAGGCCGCGGCCCGCACCGACCTTCCGACGGTGCGCACCCTCGTCGACGAAGAGCTCGCGAAGTGGCTGGCTTCGACGGCGGGCACCGAGGTCGCGGTCATCGTGGATGCCCCTCAGGGTGACCTCGCCGCGCTCGGGCTTGCCACCGCGACCGAATCGGTGCAGGTCAACTGGGCCGCG
>JBBQKE010000254.1:0-3178 GCA_038326585.1 Actinomycetales bacterium
GCACGGCAGGCCGTTGGGCCGACATCGCGGCGCGCAGGCCGCGGATGAGCATCGGGTCGACGGGGGTCGTGCCGAGCGGGGGCGACGTGATCGCGACACTCTCGTCGGTAATCGGGATGCCCTGCAGGGGCCCGCGATCGACGGGGTTCACCGCCGACGTGTCGCTGGTCATGGCGCTCCCTCGTGTTGCCCGACTCGCAGTGTAGCGACCCGAGATCAGCCCTCGCCGTGCTCGCGGGTGTAGGCCGCGCGCACCACCGCGGGGGATGCAAAAAGCTTCAGGGCGCCGCCGTCGAGGTAGAGCCCTCGTGTGCAGAACCGCTTGAGGTCGCGCTCGTTGTGCGAGACGAAGAAGAGCGTGCGCCCGCCCGCGAGCAGCTCATCGATGCGGCGGTAGCACTTGTCGCGAAAGGCCTTGTCGCCGACCGCGAGCACTTCGTCGACGAGCAGAATCGGCTCTTCGAGTCGCGAGATCACGGCGAAGGCCAGTCGCACCTTCATGCCGCTCGACAGGTGCTTGTAGGGGGTCTGCGTGAAGTCACGCAGTTCGGCGAAGTCGATGATCTCGTCGTAGCGCTCGTCGATCTCGCGCTTCGCCATTCCGTGCAGTCCCGCGGTGAGGTAGAGGTTTTCGTGCACCGTGAGGTCGTCGACGAACCCGCCCGTGATCTCGATGAGCGGCGCAACGCCGCCCTGCACCTCGACGACGCCTTCGTCGGGCAGCATGACTCCCGCGACCAGCTTCAGAAGAGTCGACTTGCCTTGGCCGTTGCGACCGACAACACCGATCGCCTCGCCCGCGCGAACCTCGACATCGATGCCTCGCAGTGCCCAGAACTCGCCGGGTCGCGAGCGGCGGTTGCGACCGGCGAACAGGTCTTTGAACGAGCGGCGCCCGCGCCGATTGCGGCGAAAGCGGATACCCGCCGAACGCACGCGGATCACCACGTCGTCGCTCACGGGCCCGGCGGCCTGCGCATGCTCCGAGCTCATCAGACCTCCTTCAGCACGGCGCTGATCATGCGGCGGAAGACGAGCACGCCGACCACGAAGAGCAGCAGGCTCATGGCGGCCGCGATGATCACGGGGAGAGCATCCACTTGATCGGGGAAGAAGCTGGCCCGATAGAGCGAGATGATGCCAGCGAGGGGGTTGAACGCGGCCCAGATCTCGAGCCCGTCGGGCAGGTCACTGAGCCCGTAGATGATCGGCGAGGCGTAGAACAAGAACCGAAGGATGAGCTTGACGGCGCGCTCGAGGTCGCGGAAGAACACCACGAGTGGCGCGATGATCAGGCCGAGTCCGATCGTGAGCAGAGCCTGCAGGGCGATCGCGAGCGGAAGCCAGAGCACGCCCGCAGTCGGCGCGGCCCCGAAGATGACCGCGAAGATGATGATCACCGGAATCGCGGCGATGAACTCGATGCCCTTCGACAGCGCGATGCGGGTCACCCACACGGTGCGGGGAATGCGGGTCGAGCGCACGAGCTTCGCGTCTTTGATGAAGGCGCGCGTCATGTCGCCGACGGCGCCGTTGAACCACATCCACGGCAGCAGCCCGGCCAGCAGAAACACGATGTACGGCGTCTCGCCGATCGTGCGATCGACGATCTGCGTGAAGACGAACCAGTAGATGACCGCCATGACGAGCGGGTCGAGCACCGACCACACATAGCCGAGCACCGAGGTGGTGTACCGCACCCGCAGATCGCGACTGGTGAGCAGCCAGAGCGATTGCCGGTAGGCCTGCGCAGGACTGCGCGGCGGTCGTGGAAGCGGAGCGGTGGTCACGATCGATAACGCTAGTGGCCTGCGTCGCGCTTCGCCTGCGATCTTCGGCGACATGTGCCCCTGGGGGCTGTGTCGCTAGAAGTGAAGGTTGGCGCGTTCCAGGTCTTCGGCGAAGTCGACCTCGACTGCGTAGAGGTCACTGATGTCGACAGGTTCGATGCGGATGCCGTCGAGTTCGACGGCGAGTTCGAGGCCGCGCTCGAAGTAGTCCTGGTCGGCGCAGCGCTGCAGCTGGCGCACGACGGCCGCTTTGTCGCGGCTCGAGACGTAGTTGATGCCGACCGCCTCACCGAGGCCACCGGCTACGGTCTTCGACAGCTTCGCAATGAAGCCCTCGGCGTCGACGGTGTACTTGACCTCTTCGTCGCTCACGGTCGCCGTGTTGACGCTGACGAACGAGCGGTCAGCGTGCACCAGGCCCGCGACGCGCACGAGAACCTGAGGGTCGAAGACGACGTCGCCGTTCATCCACAACACGCCGTGCTTGCCCGTGGCCTTGAGGGCGCGCAGCAGGCTCTTCGAGGTGTTGGTCTGGTCGTACTGCTCGTTGTAGACGTACTCGACGTCGGGAAACGCGTCGATGATGTGCTCGAGCTTGTAGCCGACGATCGTCGTGATGGTGACGGCGCTACCGAAGGCAGCGGCGACGTTGTCGTGCTGCTGCTGCATGATGGTGCGCCCGTCGCTGAGCTCGGTGAGCGGCTTGGGCAGCTCGCGGCCGAGGCGACTGCCCATGCCAGCGGCGAGAATGACGACCTGAGTGGTCATAAGGAGAACTCCTGATGTGTCGTTGCGTGCGAAAAAGAACACATCGTCGTGTTTCCGTAGGCTACCGCGCGGGGCGCCCATTCGTCATGCTCTGTTCACCTATCGTTTCCCAACTGTGATGGCCGCGCGGCCCTGGGAAGAGTCGACCGTGGCAGGGCGCGCGGGTTGATAGCGTTGAGCGGTGGAACCCTCGCCGTCATCGAAGCGCCCGGCCAAGTCCGCTCGATCGACTGCATCGGGCCGGGCGTCGAAGCCGGCATCTCGGCCGACGGCGAAGAAGGCGCGGGTGCAGCGTCCGGCGGTTGCCCCGCCGCCCCCTCCCGTCGTGCTGACGGCCACCGGTCTGCGCAAGAGTTTCGGCCAAGGGGTTGCCGTCGACGATGTCGACCTCGAGGTGCGCAAGGGATCGATCTTCGGGTTCGTCGGCCCCAACGGGGCCGGCAAGACCACGACGCTGTCGATGATGACGGGCCTGCTGCGGCCCGACGCGGGCACAGTGGTCGTGGCAGGGTCCGACGTGTGGCGCGAGCCGATGAAGGCCAAGCGCTCGATCGGAGTGCTGCCCGACCGTATGCGGTTGTTCGACCGGCTCACCGGTGCGCAGATGTTGTACTACAACG
>JBBQKE010000255.1:0-3123 GCA_038326585.1 Actinomycetales bacterium
CAGCGCGATCTCGTCACGCTCACCCGTGCGTCGATCCCAGAACTCGACGATGCCCTCTGCCGCACGGCGACCGACAATGACGACGAGGGGCACACCGATGAGCTCGGCATCGCCGAACTTCACGCCGGGCGAGACCTTCGGACGGTCGTCGTAGAGCACGTCGTTACCGAGCCCGTCGAGCTCGCTCGCCAAGGCTTCGGCAACCGTGTAGGCGGCCTCCTCGCGCCCGGCCGCGACGACCTGCACGTCGAAGGGTGCGACCTCGCGCGGCCAGATGAGGCCCTTTTCGTCGTGGTTCGCCTCCGCGATCGCAGCCAGGATGCGCGTCACACCGATCCCGTACGACCCCATGGTCACGGTCACGAGCTTGCCGTTCTCGTCGAGCACTTTCAGGTCGAGAATCTCGGCGAAGTAGCGTCCGAGCTGGAAGACGTGTCCGATCTCCATGCCGCGAGCGAGCTCCACGGGGCCCGAACCATCGGGCGCCGGATCTCCCGCGCGCACTTCGGCGATGTCGACACGACCGTCGCCCACGAAATCACGTCCCGCCACGAGGTGGAAGACGTGCTTCTCGTGCTCGTTCGCGCCCGTGACCCACGCGGTGCCGTCAACCACGCGAGGGTCAAGCAGGAATCGGATGCCCGTCGTCGACTTCTCGCCGAGCACGGGCCCGCTCGGGGCCCACGGCCCGATGTACCCCTTGACGAGGCCCTTCGCCTTGGCGAAGTCCTCATCAGTGGCCGCCTCGACAGCTGCGGGCGCGAACGCGACCTCGGCGCGCTTGAGGTCGACGTCGCGATCGCCGGGCAGTCCGACGATGACGAGCTCTTTCGAGCCGTCAAGGTGCGTCAGTCGCAGCACGACGTTCTTGAGCGTATCGGCGGCCGTCCACGGCCGATCGTCACGCGGGTAGCGATCGTTGGCGAGGTCGACGAGCGTCGCGATCGTGGGGGTCTCGGGCGAGTCGTGGATGACCGCTTCAGACTGCCCGTCGATCGGCAGGGCATCCGGCACCGCAGAACGGTAGGCCTCGACATTGGCGGCGTAACCGCCGGCCGAGCGCACGAAGGTGTCTTCGCCGATCGGCGTCGGGTGCAGAAACTCTTCGCTGCGCGCGCCACCCATGAGACCGTTGTCGGCCGCCACGATGAGGTAGGCCATACCGAGGCGCGTGAAGATGCGCTCGTAGGCGTCGCGTTGCCGCTGGTACGAGACCTCGAGCCCCGCGTCATCGACGTCGAACGAGTAGGCGTCTTTCATCGAGAACTCACGGCCGCGCAACAGGCCGGCCCTGGGGCGTGCCTCGTCCCGGTACTTGTCTTGAATCTGGTAGATCGACAGCGGCAAGTCTTTGTAGCTCGAGTACAGGTCTTTCACGAGCAGCGTGAACGCCTCCTCGTGCGTGGGTGCGAGCAAGTAGTCGGCGCCCTTGCGATCCTTGAGGCGGAAGATGCCGTCGCCGTAGGCTTCCCAGCGCCCCGTGCGCTCGTAGGGTTCGCGGGGCAGCAGCGCCGGAAAGTGCACCTCTTGCGCTCCGGCGGCGGCCATTTCTTCGCGGATGACCGACTCTATGCGGCGACGAACCTTGAGGCCGAGCGGCAGCCACGCGAAGACTCCGGGTGCCTGGCGACGAATGTAGCCGGCGCGCACGAGCAGGCGGTGGCTCGCCACTTCTGCATCTGCGGGGTCGTCACGGAGGGTGCGGAGGAAGAGCGAGGAGAGACGGGTGATCACCGGCCCAGACTACTGGGCCGCGACATGCCGACCGCGTGCCTGGTGCGGTGACCCCCGTTCGGGGGCCAGAATAGAAAACAGGCCTGCGAGCGATGGCAAGGGGGGCTTGGATCGCTCGCAGGCCCTTCCCGTCTCGCGATGAGTCGCGCGACGGGAAACCCGCACGGTGAGGGGTTACCCCTGAGCGACCGTTGCAGGTCTCGCGCCGTCCCCCCAGCACTCTCCAGTCAGCTCCCCCGGCCGATGGGTTCAGCGTAGTGGGCGGGCCCCGTCAGGGGTCAGTCCCCCGATGGGGGGACACACCGGACTCGATCAGGCCGTGACGACCTCGGGCGACCCGACAGGGGCATCCGGCATGGCGGCCGCGAGACGGTTGGCTTCTTCAATCAGCGTCGCGACGATCTCAGATTCGGGCACAGTCTTGATGACCTCACCCTTGACGAAGATCTGACCCTTTCCATTGCCGCTGGCGACGCCGAGGTCGGCCTCGCGGGCCTCGCCCGGGCCGTTCACGACGCAACCCATGACGGCCACGCGCAGCGGAACAGTCATGCCTTCGAGCCCCGCCGTGACGTCTTCGGCGAGCGTGTAGACGTCGACCTGGGCTCGGCCGCACGAGGGGCATGAGACGATCTCGAGCTTGCGCTCGCGCAGGTTCAGGCTCTCGAGAATCTTGAGACCCACCTTGACCTCTTCGGCGGGCGGGGCCGAGAGCGAAACACGAATGGTGTCGCCAATGCCCTCGCCGAGCAGAATGCCAAACGCCGTGGCGCTCTTGATCGTGCCCTGGAAGGCGGGGCCGGCCTCGGTCACCCCGAGGTGCAGCGGCCAGTCGCCCCTCTCGGCGAGCTGACGGTAGGCCTTGACCATGACGATGGGGTCGTTGTGCTTGACCGAGATCTTGAAGTCGTGAAAGTCGTGTTCTTCGAACAGACTCGCCTCCCAGACAGCACTCTCGACAAGAGCCTCGGCGGTCGGCTTGCCGTACTTCTGCAGCAAACGCGGGTCGAGCGAGCCGGCGTTCACCCCGATACGAAGACTCACCCCGGCGGCCTTCGCGCGCTTGGCGATCTCAGCCACCTGGTCATCGAACTTGCGAATATTGCCCGGGTTGACGCGCACCGCCGCACATCCGGCATCAATTGCCTGGTAGACGTACTTCGGCTGAAAGTGAATGTCGGCGATGACCGGAATCTGGCTCTTCTTGGCAATGATGTGCAACACATCGGCGTCGTCGGTGGTCGGAACAGCCACGCGCACAATGTCACAACCGGTCGCGGTGAGTTCGGCAATCTGCTGCAGCGTGCCGTTGATGTCGGTGGTCTGCGTCGTCGTCATCGACTGCACGCTGACTTGAGAGTCGCTACCGACACCCACCTTGCCCACCTT
>JBBQKE010000256.1:0-3117 GCA_038326585.1 Actinomycetales bacterium
CCTTGAGGCCTTCGAAGATCTCTTGGCCGTAGTGCAACACCGCCGCCGCGGGGTCAAGCGAGATCGGACCGTAGGGCTGAACGCGCGGGCGGTGCCAGCCGCCCTTCTCGCTCCAGCAGATGTCAACCATGTGGTCGGTGAAGTGCTTGCCGAAGCCGGGGTCGGCCAGAATTGCCTCGCGCTCGGCGTCAGACCGCGCGGTCTCGTTCTCGGTCACGGACCACGTCAGGTCGCGCGTGGCCATCGGAAGCAGGTTCGTCATCGTGGATCCTCGCAGGGTCGCCGGCGGCCTCGTGGCCCCGGTAGAGAGTGAGTTCAGCGTACTCTGCGCGCTCGTGCGTTGCTCAGTGCGGGCGGGCGACCGGACGCTGAATCACCGCAGGCGGGCGACGATGGCGTTTCCCACCTCAGTCGTGCTGCGCGGCGAGCTCGGGCGGTCGGCAAGGTCGGCGAGCACCGCGGCGCGCACGCGCGCGGCGGCATCCGTCAGAGCCTGCTGCTCAAGCAAGATCGCGATCGACAGAATGGCGGCGGTCGGGTCTGCCTTCTGCTGCCCCGCAATGTCGGGAGCAGACCCGTGCACCGGCTCGACCATGCTCGGAAAAGCGCCATCAGGGTTGAGGTTGCCCGAGGCCGCGAGACCGATACCGCCGCCGATGGCCGCAGCGAGGTCGGTGAGAATGTCGCCAAACAGGTTGTCGGTGACGATGACGTCGAAGCGCGCGGGGTCGGTGACCATGAAGATGGTGGCGGCGTCAACGTGCAAGTAGTCGACCGTCACGTCGGCGAACTCGGGCGCAATGCGGTCGACCGTGCTCTGCCACAACGCACCCGCGTGCACGAGAACGTTGGTCTTGTGCACGAGCGTGAGCTTCTGACGCCGCGCGACCGCTTGTGCGAAGGCGAACCGCACGACTCGCTCGACGCCGAAAGCGGTGTTGAGCGAGACCTCGGTGGCCACCTCGTGCGGCGTGCCCTGGCGGAACCGGCCGCCGTTGCCGACATAAGGACCCTCGGTGCCCTCGCGCACCACGACGAAGTCGACCGAGCCCGGCGCGCGCAACGGGGAGGCGATGCCGGGGGCGAGCAGGGTCGGGCGCAAGTTCACATACTGGTCGAAGGCGAACCGCAGCTTCAGCAGCAGGCCGCGCTCGATGATGCCGCCCGCGAGTCGGGGGTCGCGCGGGTCGCCGCCGACGGCTCCGAACACAATCGCGTCGTGCTTCGAGAGGGCGTCGAGGGTCTCATCGTGGAGAATCTCACCGGTCGCGAGGTAGTGCTCGGCGCCGAGCGCATAGGCAGTTTCGCGCACCGCGGCGTCATCACCGAGGGCCGCATGCAGCACCTTGAGCGCCTCGGCGGTCACCTCGGGGCCGATGCCGTCGCCACCGATGACGGCCAGATCGAGCGTGCGGGTCACAGCTACCTCCAGATTGTCGCCAACGGGCCCCGAGAACCGGAGTGCGCGGCTCTTCAAGACTAGATGCGCGTGGGAGGGGTGCTTGTCAAGGGGGTGCCTCGATGCACGGTGTACCCATAGAGTCACTCAGCGAATCGAAAGGAACTCCCACCATGAGTATTGGTTTCGGAATATTTCTCTTCGCCGTCGGCGCTATTCTCGCGTTCGCGGTGCAGGTCAGTGTCGAGTGGATCGCGTTGACGACCGTGGGGTACATCCTCATGGCCGCCGGCGCTGTGATGATCGTCATCGGTGCCGTACTGATGGCGCGCAAGCGCTCGTCGGTCACGACGCAGCGCACGCAGGTTGACCCGGCCAACGGCGAGCAGGTCACGCGCCGCGAGTCGATCGCCAGCGACCCGATCGACTAACAGTGTCGATCGTCTAGCACTCCGACCGGGGCGACCCGGTCACGCACCACGCTTCGAGAGAGCCCCGTCTGCGGATGGGGCACTTTCGTGCGCGCTACTGCTCGATGATCGTGATCTCGCGCATGACGGTCGCATCGATCGCCGTGCGCAACCGCTCGAGCAGTTCATCGGGCACCCGCGAGTCGACCGTCAGCACGCTCAGCGCTTGGCCGCCGGCCGTGTGCCGCGCGATCTGCATGCCCGCGATGTTGATGCTCGCCTCGCCGAACTCTTTGCCGTAGATCGCCACGATGCCGGGGCGGTCGGTGTAGAGCATGACGATGAAGTGCTCGGCCATCGGCACCTCGACGTCGTAGCCGTTGATCTCGACGATCTTCTGCACCTGCTTGGCGCCGACCAGGGTGCCCGAGACGCTCAGTTGCGTGCCGTCGCTCAGTGCGCCGCGGATGGTCAGCAGGTTGCGGTACTCGGGGCTGTCGGCCTCGGTCAGCAGGCGCACGGCGACGCCGCGCTGCTCGGCAAGCAGCGGTGCGTTGACATAGCTCACCTGCTCGCTCGAGATGGCGCTGAAGATGCCCTTGAGGGCGGCGAGCTTGAGCACGTTGACGTCGTGCTCGACGATCTCGCCGCGCACCTCGACGTCGATGCTCGCGAACGAGGCATCGGCGAGCGCCGCGAAGACCTGGCCGAGCTTCTCCATGAGCGGGATTCCCGGGCGAACGCTCGGGTCGATGATGCCACCCGCGACGTTGACGGCATCGGGCACGAGCTCGCCGCCGAGCGCGAGACGCACCGACTTCGCGACCGAGACGCCCGCCTTCTCTTGCGCCTCGTCGGTCGACGCCCCGAGGTGCGGGGTGAGCTGGATCGTCGGCAGGTCGAGCAGGGGCGAACCGACGGGCGGCTCGTTGACGAACACGTCGAGGCCCGCGCCTGCGATGCGTCCGGTGGCAAGGGCCTCACGGAGGGCATCTTCATCAATGATGCCGCCGCGGCTCGCGTTGACGATGCGCAAGGCGGGCTTCGCAAGCGCGAACTGCGCCGTGCTGATGAGGTTCGTCGTCTCGGGCGTCTTCGGAATGTGGATGGTGATGAAGTCGCTGCGCTGCATGAGCTCGTCGAGCGTCACGAGCGTCACGCCAAGCTGCTGCGCGCGAGCGGGCGGCACATAGGGGTCGTAGGCGATGAGGTCGACGCCGAAGGCGGCAAGCCGCTGCGAGACGAGCACGCCGATGCGGCCGAGCCCGACGACACCGACGGTCTTCTCGTAGAGCTCGACGCCGGTGA
>JBBQKE010000257.1:0-3077 GCA_038326585.1 Actinomycetales bacterium
TGCCGCGCCGTGCGCCGGGCCAGCCGCGGTCGTGCAAGAAGGTGAAGCCGCACGCCGACAACACAGAGAGCGTGCCGGCCACCTGCCGCTCGGTGCGGTGGCCGATCATCCATCGTTCGGCTTCGGCGCGGGCGATCGCGGCCCGCTCGTCGAAGGCGTCAGCGAGGGCCTCGAGGCGGCGCGCTTCGACGCCCGCCGACCTTCCTGCCTCGCTCATGCCGCCCCCCGGCTCTGGGCGCGACGAAAAGTCGAGCCTCACTCCATTCTGTCGGGAGGGGTCAGCGAGCGGCACCCCCTGAGCGGGGGCGGTTCCTACGCTTCGGGAGTCGACTCGAGAGAACCAGCGCGCGGCTCACCTCGCGGCACCCCGAGCAACTCACGAACCCGCCGCAAAGTCACCTCGCGTTCCTCCACCGACATGATCGCGAGCGGGTGCCGCAACAATCCGATCGGCAGCCCGATCACCCCCGATGGCGTCTCGACCGCGAGGTTGAGTGTGGGCACGCGCCAGATGTTCGAGGTGATGGCACCGGGCCCCGCATCGACGATCTCTGAGGCCGCGATCGTGCGGGTCAGATCGGGGCGGCTCGGGTGGCCGTGCACCCGCACGCCCTGCGCGGTCACTTCAACGAGCAGCCAGCCCCAGATTCCGCGCGGCGAGGCATTCTCGCCGTCGATCACCAAGAGGCGCGAGCCGGTCGCGCCGAAGCCGAAGGTCGGCAGCAGGATGCGGTGCTCGCTCTCGCGAGGCACCTGCGCTTCGAGTGCCCGCAGCTTGCGTACCGCGAGTGCGGTTGACACCGCGATCACGACGAAGAGCAGCGCGACCATCGCCGCTGCCGAATTGATCGCCACCGCGACCTGCCCTTGATCGAGCGCGCGACTGAGTCTGCCGAGCACCGATACGACGGCGTAGGCGATGCCCGCGAGCGCGATCATCCGAAACCACGGCCACTGGGGCGCGTTGATTCCGGGGTCGGCGAGCGCTGGATGCACACCTCTAGCTTTTCACGTTCGGCCGAGAGCGCGCAGCGCGTCAGAGCTGTGCGGCAGACTAACCGCGTGCGAGCATCCGGTGCCCAGCAGAACGCGGACTACGACTTCACGGCCGCACTCTGGGAGTGGGAGGGCAAGTCCGCGTGGTTCTTCGTGACCGTGCCCGTCGAGATCAGCGACGAGATCGACGCTCGCACCGAAGGGTTCACGAAAGGCTTCGGCAGCGTGCGCGTGCACGTGCGCATCGGCGGCAGCGAGTGGATGACCAGTCTGTTTCCCGACTCGAAGCAGCAGGCCTACGTGCTGCCGGTGAAGAAGGCGGTGCGTCAGGCCGAAAAGCTCGAGCCCGGCAACACTGCGCAGGTGACTATTGAGCTGGCCGACCTGCACTCCTAAGTGGTCGGTAGGGAGGTTCGACGCGCCGCGACGCGGCCGGAGATGAGCTGGCTCACGCCATAGACCGCGCACCACAGCGGGAGGCCGAGCAGTACTGATGCGAGGTACACCAGAAAGACACCTTCGGTCACGAACGAGTCGAGGCCGGGCACGAACAGATCGCCGAGCAAGAACACCAGGGCAATCGCGGGCAGTGGCGCGACGAGCAGCGGCGCGCGCATCCCGCCCCGCCGTTCGGCGATCGACAGCGTGATCGTCACGACGAGCATCGTGAACACGCCGGCCGAGAGCATCCCCTGCGTGCCCGCCATCTGCACGGCCAAGTAGGCGGCCTCGCCCCACGCGGTGTCGAGCGACTCGATGTGCGGCACCGTGCCGGTTGCCTGCATCCTGATGGCTCCGCTGCCGATGAACATCGCTCCGCTCACGATCGTGAAGACAAGAGCGACGTGCATGAGCATCGATGCGGGATGCCCACCTCGAGCTCGCAGCCGCCCCACCGCCCCGACAATGAGCGCGGCGCCGCCCACCCCGAGCAGCGCACCTGACCACAGGTAGGCCCGCCCTGCCTCGGCGAGATACCGCAGGCTGTCGGCCGGGTTGTCGCCGTCGCCGCGAAGGTCCGGCCCGGGAGCGGCTTCGGCCAGACTCGCGCCGAGCAGCAGTAGGCCGGCAGCGATCCAGCAGATCGCCGTGATGACGCGGTGCTTCGTCGACTCGACCGGGGTGGTGGTCATGCCGCTGAGCGTAGACCTGCGCGGTGCGCCAGGCTAGAGGCGTGACCCACGCCTTTCTCTTCCGCGCCGTCAACGTCGGCGGCACCGCGAAGCTGCCGATGGCCGACCTGCGCGCGCTCGCCACCGAGCTCGGATCCACCGACGTGCATACCTACATCGCCTCGGGCAACCTCATCGCCACGCCTCCGGGCGACCCCGTCGCGTTCGCCCGCGAGCTCGAACGCGCCGTCGAGTCGCGGTTCGGCTTCACTCGCGAGGTAATCGTGCGCGATGCGGCGGCGTTGCGGGCGGCGCGGGATGCGCATCCGTTCACCATCGTCGACCCGCGTTTCTCGTACCTGATCCCGCTGACCGGCGTGCCCGTTGACGCGGCAGCAGCGGCAGACGTGCCCACCGGCGCCGACGAGTGGGCGCTCATGGGCGACGACCTGCACGTGCGGCACGAGCACGGCGCCGGCAAGGCTGAGCTCGATGTGGCGCGGCTTCTGCGCACGTTGAGCGTCATCGGCACCGCGCGCAACCTGCGCACGATCGACGAGCTGCTGCGCCTGCTCGGCTGAGCTGCGCCTACGACGAGGGCTTGCGCCGCGACGGTGCGGCCTCGAGCTGTGACCCCGGAGCATCCCACGTCTTGATGATCGCCCACGCGGTGGCGGCGATTGGCACCGAGAGCACCGCGCCGACGATGCCGCCGAGAATCGTGCCCGCGCTCAAGGCGAGCAGAATCACGAGCGGGTGCAGCTTGAGCGACTGCGCCATCACGACCGGCTGCAAGAAGTTGCCCTCGAGCTGGTTGACGAGCACGACCACGATGACGACGATGATCGCGACGGTCAGGTCGTTGGCCACGAGCGCGACGAGGGCGGCAAGAATGCCCGCAACGGTGGCGCCGACGATGGGGATGAACGCCGCGATGAAGATGATGACCGCGAGCGGCAGGGCCAGCGG
>JBBQKE010000258.1:0-3056 GCA_038326585.1 Actinomycetales bacterium
CTGACCGCGCTCGGCGCCGAGGTCCGCTGGGCCAGTTGCAACATCTTCTCGACCCAGGACCCCGCCGCCGCCGCGGTCGTCGTCGGCCCCGAGGGTACGGTCGATGAGCCCAAGGGCGTGCCGGTCTTCGCCTGGAAGGGCGAGACGCTCGAAGAATACTGGTGGGCCACGCAGCAGATCTTCGACTTCGACGGCCAGGGCCCGACCATGATTCTCGACGACGGGGGCGACGCCACGATGCTCGTGCACAAGGGCGTAGAGTTCGAGGCCGCGGGCGCCGTGCCCGAGGCGGACGAGGGAGACAGCCACGAGTGGCGTGTCGTGCTGAGCGTCTTGCGTGAGTCGCTGCAGAGCGACCCGCAGCGCTGGACTCACGTGAGCCAGGGCATCCAGGGCGTCACCGAAGAGACCACGACGGGCGTTCACCGCCTCTATGAGCTGCACCGCGAGGGCAAGCTGCTGTTTCCGGCGATCAACGTCAACGACTCGGTCACGAAGAGCAAGTTCGACAACAAGTACGGCATTCGTCACTCGCTGCCCGACGGCCTCAACCGCGCCACCGACGTGCTCATGGGCGGCAAGACCGTCTTCGTATGCGGCTATGGAGACGTGGGCAAGGGGTCGGCGGATGCTCTGCGCGGGCAGGGCGCCCGTGTCATCGTGAGCGAGATCGACCCGATCAACGCGCTGCAGGCAGCCATGGACGGCTATCAGGTCGCGCGGCTCGACGACGTCATCGGCGACATCGACATTCTTGTGACCGCGACCGGCAACGAGAACGTCGTGACGGTCGAGCAGCTGCAGGCGCTCAAGCACCTCGCGATCGTCGCCAACGTGGGCCACTTCGACAACGAGATCGACATGGCCGGGCTCGAGACCCTGCCCGGTGTCGAGAAGGTCGAGATCAAGCCGCAGGTGCACGAGTGGCGTCTGCCGACGGGCACGTCGATTCTCGTGCTGAGCGAGGGCCGTCTCATGAACCTCGGCAACGCCACGGGGCACCCCTCGTTCGTCATGAGCGCGTCGTTCACCAATCAGGTTCTCGCGCAGCTCGAGATCGCCACCAAGCGCCACGAGTACCCGATCGGGGTCTACGTGCTGCCGAAGCTGCTCGATGAGAAGGTCGCGCGGTTGCACCTTGCGGCGCTCGGCGTCAAGCTCACCGAGCTCACGCCGCGGCAGGCCGCCTACATCGGGGTTGACCCTGCGGGCCCGTTCAAGGTCGAGCACTACCGCTACTGAGTTCGCGGTCGACGACCCACCCCACCCGTATGCCTGTTCGTAACTCAGGCACAAGTGGCACAAGTGATCAGTTGAGTGTGCACATCTGTTCGCTCAGCCTGAGTTGTGAACAGAACCGCGCGTGCGCGGGGACAGCAGCGACGCGCGCTAGCCGCGGTCGGGAAACCCGTGCGGCAGTGCGGCGAGCGTCGGCTGCAGCTCGTCGAGGCGAGCCCGCTCGAGCCTGAGCGCCGTCGCCTCGCGCTCTCGACGCAGCGCGGCGACCCCGGCCAAGAACAACTCGGGGTCTGCGGCCGGCACGGGGGAGACATAGAGGGCGGCTTCCACGCTCAGGTCGCGGGCGAGGCGCTCGCGCGTCGCGCTGGTGTGGCCGCTCGCCTGCCGCAAGAACTGGGCGATGCGGCGTGACAGCGCATCGGGCATCCTTGCCACATCTGCGGTGGATGCCCATTCCACGAGCTCGACGGGAACCCCGTAGACGGGCGGCGTCACACTCGAGACCCGCTCGTACTGGCTGTAGGTGCCAGCGAGCAGGTCGCCCAGGCGCTTCGCGCGCGAGTTGAGCATGGCGACGACGACCGCGAGCCCTCCGCCGGTGAAGACGATCTCGAACACGCCGACGAGCGAGCGGATGAAGGCGTGGCGAAACGAGATGGCCCCGCCGTCGTCGCGCACGATGCGGTCGCCGAGGGCGAGGCGGCCGAGCGACTTGCCCTGGCTCGCGGTCTCGACGACGGCGGGCAGCAGCACGAGGCCGACCACGATGCAGAGGATGCCGACGGCGGCATACAGCGCCTCGTCGAGGCCGAGATCGATGGCGAGCGAGAAGACGCCCCAGGCGAATAGGCCCGTAGCCACGAGATAGACGAGGTAGTCGATGATGCCGCCGGCCATGCGCAGAATGACGCTCGTGGCGCGCAGTTCGAGGGCGACGGCCTCGCCCGTGAGCAGTTCGCGCTCGCTGTCGTGTGCGCTCAGTGTGGTCGAACCCTGAGTTGACGCCCCACCAGACATGACATCATCTTTCCAGATGGATCTCGACGCTTACTCTTCAGCTCACGCCGCCGAATGGGATCGGCTGCGCGAGCTGTCGCGCCAGCGCAGATTCGCCGGTCGCGACGCCGATGAGCTCATCGAGCACTATCAGGCCGGAGCCACGCAGCTCTCGGCCATCACGACGAGCGCCGGGCAGGTCTCGCAGGCCGCGACGCTCAGCGTGCTGCTGTCGCGCGCGCGGCTGCGCTTCACCGGCGCGACCGCCGAACCGCTCGCCCAGTTGGCCCGCTACGCTACGCGAGAGGTGCCGGCGGCGCTGTACCGCATCCGCTATCTGACGATCGCGATCGCCGTGGCTTTTGTCGCCGTCGCCACCCTCTACGCGGTCTGGGTCGCGACCACCCCCGACGTCGTGGCCGCGCTCGGCAACTATGACAACCTGCGGCGCTATGCCGAAGAAGACTTCGTCGGCTACTACAGCGAATCGGGCGAAGCCGTGTTCGGCCTGCAGGTGTTCAGCAATAACGCCGGGATCGCCACGCAAGCCGTCGCCTTCGGCATCACGGGCGTGTTCGTGCCGTTCGTGCTCTTTCAGAACGCGCAGGGCCTTGGCATCAGCGCGGGCATCATGACCGAGTTCGACAGGCTCGACGTGTTCTTCCTCAGCATCCTGCCCCACGGCCAGCTCGAGATCTACGCGATCTTTGTCGCCGGCGCTGGCGGGCTCATGATCTTCTGGGCCTGGGTCTCACCCGGCTCGCGCACGCGCATGCAGGCGCTCGCCGAAGACGGTCGCGCCCTCTTTGCCGTGATCGGCG
>JBBQKE010000259.1:0-3025 GCA_038326585.1 Actinomycetales bacterium
CGTTCGGTGGCGCACTCATCGGCATCGGGGTGGCAGTCATGGTGGCGGTGCCGTTCGCCGTGAAACTGGGGCACGAGCCGAGGCCGCAAGGGGTGCATCTCGCACCTCTTCCTTTCCGTTATCCAATTGGATAACGTTGAGCACATGAGAATCCTGCTTGTCGGAGCCGGTGGCGTCGGAGACGCCATTGCCAAGATCGCCGCCCGCCGCTCGTTCTTCGAGACGATCATCGTCAGCGACTATGACATCAGCCGTGCCGAGCGCACGATCGCGTGGATCGAGCAGAAGCATGGCCCCCAGGGCGACCGCTTCGTCGCAGCGCAGATCGATGCGGGGGATGCCGCCGTCGTCGAGAAAGTGGCTCGCGAGCACGGTGCCACGCACGTCATGAACGCCGTCGAGCCGAAGTTCGTCATGCCCATCTTCGAGGGCGCGAAGGCGGCCGGGGCCGACTACATCGACATGGCCATGAGCCTCTCGAAGCCGCACCCCGAGAACCCGCACAGCGAGACGGGCGTCAAGCTTGGAGATGAGCAGTTCGCGGTTGCGGACGAGTGGGAGGCAGCGGGTCGGCTCGCCCTCGTCGGCATGGGTGTCGAGCCCGGTCTGAGCGACGTGTTCGCGCGCTATGCCGTCGATCACCTGTTCAGTGAGGTCGACGAGCTCGGCACGCGCGATGGCGCGAACCTCGTCGTGCGCGACGACGACGGCAACGAGATCTTCGCCCCCTCATTCAGCATCTGGACCACTATCGAAGAGTGCCTCAACCCTCCCGTCATCTGGGAGAAGGACAAGGGCTGGTACACGACCCCGCCGTTCAGTGAGCCCGAGGTCTTCGACTTTCCTGAGGGCATCGGCCCCGTCGAGTGCGTCAACGTCGAGCACGAAGAGGTGTTGCTCATGCCGCGCTGGCTCGACGCGAAGCGCGTGACCTTCAAGTATGGGCTCGGCGACGAGTTCATCGGCATTCTCAAGACCCTCAACCAGCTGGGTCTCGACAAGACCGAGCCGATTCGCGTTCGGTCGAAGAACGGCCCCGTCGAAGTCGCCCCGCGCGATGTCGTCGCCGCCGGACTTCCCGACCCGGCGACGCTCGGCCCCCGGATGACCGGCAAGACCTGCGCGGGGCTCTGGGTCACCGGTACCGGAGTCGACGGCGCGCCCCGCGACGTCTACCTCTACCACGTGAGCGACAACGAGTGGACGATGGCCGAGTACGAGGCCCAATGCGTCGTCTGGCAGACCGCCCTCAACCCTGTCATTGCCCTCGAGCTGCTCGCGACCGGCGCCTGGAGCGGTGCGGGAGTGCTCGGCCCCGAGGCTTTCGACGCGAAGGAGTTTCTCGACCTCATGGCGGCCCCCGAGGCCGAGGGCGGCTACGGCCAGGCCTGGGGCCTGCAGGAGCGCACGCCGGTCGCCTAGCCTGAGCGGGTGTCGAGCCAGTTGCTGTCCCTCGCGATGCGCGTCGTCATCGCGCCCGATTCATTCAAGGGATCGGCTACCGCGGTCGAGGTTGCGCGCGCGCTCTCCGACGGCTGGAGCAGGTCACGGCCGCAGGATCACGTCACGCTTCTGCCCATGGCCGATGGTGGTGAGGGCACGGTGGATGCTGTGGCCTCGGCCATGCCGGGCGCCGAGCTGCGGCGCACCCGCGTGCCGGGGCCCGACGGCCGCGAGGTCGAGGCGCGCTGGCTCATGCTGCCCGACGACGGGGAATCGCGCACCGCCCTCGTCGAGCTCGCTGAAGCTTCGGGACTGCTGCTGCTCGACGCGCCCGCGCCCCTCACAGCCCACACGCTCGGGCTCGGTGAGCTGCTCGTCGCGGTGCTCGCCGACGGCGCCGAGCGCCTGCTCATCGGGCTCGGCGGCAGCGGCTCGACCGACGGGGGAGCGGGTGCCCTGCGCGGGCTCGGAGCGACCCTGGTCGACGAACGAGGCCGACCGGTGCCACTCGGCAATGCCGGACTGCACCAGCTCATGCGCGCTGACCTCGGCACGGCGGCGCCGCTGCCGCCGGGCGGCGCGTTCCTGCTCAGCGACGTCGACAACCCCCTGCTCGGCAGCCGCGGGGCTGTTGCCGTCTTCGGGCCGCAGAAGGGCCTCGATCAGTCGATGGCCGCGGCTGCTGAACGTGCCCTCGAGCGCTTCGCGACAGCGATCGCGACGAGCGGCGGCCGAGCATCCGAAGGCTCACGCGCTGCGAACGCGGCGCTCGCCACAAGTCCCGGTGCGGGCGCCGCGGGCGGCACCGGCTTCGGTCTGCTCGCCTGGGGCGCCGACATCGAGCCGGGCGCTCGGGTCATCGCCGAGACGATCGGCCTGCCCGCCGCACTCATCGACGCCGACCTGGTGATCACGGGTGAGGGGCGGTTCGATGCGCAGTCGGCAGGGGGCAAGGCGCCCGTCGAGGTCGCGCGGCTCGCGGCCGAGGCCGGCGTACGGTGCGCGCTTGTGGCGGGCTCGATCGATAGCGCCTCGACCGCAGACTTCATCGACGCGATCGCGCTCGACACGCTTGCGGGCACGGCTGCCGCGGCCATGACCGACCCGCTCTTCTGGCTGCGAGCGGCAGCAGAACGGCTCGCCGATGCGCAGACGGGCGACGCCGTGGCCGGCGCGCGCACGGATACGTAGGCTGAGGTCATGACTGATGCGCTGGAGGCCGTCGAGGCCGCGAAGAGGGCCCTCGCCGATGCCGAAGCAGCGTTGGCGGCCGCGACCGAGGCTGCCAAGAGGTCGGAGCCGGCTGTCGAGCCGGACGCAGCTGCAGCCCCTGCCGCGGATGCCCCGCTCGACGCCGAGCGCGTGGCGAGCATCCGCGCCGGCTACGCCATGGAGGGCGCCGTGCTCGAGATGGGTGCTCTCGTCAACGGCGTCGCGCTGCCGGACGTGCCGGTGCGCATTCCGATCGCGATGACGAACCGGCACGGTCTCGTCGCGGGAGCGACCGGTACCGGCAAGACCAAGACCCTGCAGGTGCTCGCCGAGCAGTTGAGCGCCGCGGGCGTGCCGGTGTTCGCGGCCG
>JBBQKE010000260.1:0-3024 GCA_038326585.1 Actinomycetales bacterium
GCGCTACAAGGGACTGGGCGAGATGGATGCCGATCAGCTCGCCGACACGACCATGAGCCGGGCCCACCGCACCCTGCGTCGAGTGCGGGTGACCGACGCCGAAGCGGCGTCGACGATGTTCGAGCTGCTCATGGGCAACGAGGTCGCGCCGCGCAAAGACTTCATCATCGCTGGGCAGGGCCTCGACCGCGACCGCATCGACATCTGACACGACGTCGGCCGCATCCGGCTGGGAGCCGAGTCCAGACCCCGACGTGACGACGCCCCGCGCTCGCGACGTCTCCACAATTCAGGAGACCCCCATCCCACGGTGCGCTGACACGCCGGGCTCGGCCCGCGCAAGCGCCTTCGGTGGGCACATCTCCTGAATTGTGGAGATCGGGATGCGCGGCACGGGCCGCGCTGACGGGGCGCGGCCCTCGGGTTCAGGTCAGCGTCGAGCCGATCGAGCCCACGGGTGAGTCGAGCGGGGTGCCCGAGGCGTCTCGCTTCGAGCCACCCTCGGGAAGTGTGCGCAGCGAACCGTCGGCACCGACCGCAGCGGGGTTCGCACCCGCCCATGCCAGGTGCAGCACGTCTTCGCCCTTCAGCAAGGCGTGGCAGCGCACGCCGCCGGTCGCGCGGCCCTTGCCCGGAAACTGGTCGAACGATGAGACCTTGGCACGGCCGGCATCGGTGCCCGCGATGGTCTGACTCGACCCGGAGACGGTGACGACCTCGGCAGTCGACGGGTCGATAGCGCCGAAGAACACCGCGCGAGCGCCCACGCCAAGCTTCATGCCCGCCATGCCGCCTGCTGATAGGCCCTGAGGGCGCACCTGGTCGGCGGCGAAGTGCAAGAGCTGAGCATCCGAGCTCACGAATACCAGCTCGGTGTTATCGTCAGCCGGCGCCGCCCCGACGACCTCGTCGCCGGGCTTCAGGGCGATGACATCGCCATCGGGGCGTGCGGGCCAGCTACCAGCCGCCACGCGCTTGACCGTGCCGTCTCGTGTGCCGAGGGCCAGGGGAGTGCTGCTGGCGGGATCGACGACGGCGAGAACGCGCTCTTTCGCATCGGTGAGCCCGAGGTAGTCGCGCAGTTTCGCGCCGGCCGCGAGCTGCACCGAGTTGCTCGGCACGCTCGGCAGGTCGACCGGGGTGAAGCGCACGAACCGGCCCTTCGAGGTGATGGCGGCGAGCTCGCCGCGGGTCGTCGAGTCGACGGCGCTCAACAAGGCGTCGTGCTTGCTGCGGCGCGCAGGAGCCGCGATCACCGCACCGTCGGCAAGGTCGACTCGCACGGCGCGCACGGTCGACGAGACAAGCACGCGGCAGGCCGCATCAGCGATCTCGAGCGACACCGGTGCGGCACCTCGGCTGCGCGGGGCCGCGATCGACGCGTTCGCCTCGGTGAGCAGGGTGCGCCGGGGCGTGCCGAAGCGTTCGGCGGTGGTGTCGAGCTCGTCCCCGACGACGTTTCGCACGCGCGCGGGGTCGGCGAGCAGCGTCTCGAGCTCGGCAATCTCGGCCCGCAGTTGGTCGCGCTCGGTCTCGAGCTCGATACGGCTGAACTTCGTCAGGCGCCGCAGACGCAGCTCGAGAATGTATTCGCTCTGCACCTGCGTGAGGTCGAAGACGTCGATCAAGCGGCTGCGAGCCTGGTCAGCGTCGTCGGAAGTACGGATGACCTGGATGACCTCGTCGATGTCGAGGATGGCGACGAGCAGCCCCTCCACGAGGTGCAGCCGCTCGCGACGCCGCGCAAGACGGTACTCGCTGCGACGCGTGACAACGTGGATGCGGTGGTCGAGGTAGACCCGCAGCAGCTCGGCCAGGCCGAGCGTCTGCGGCGTGCCGCCGACGAGGGCGACAGCGTTGATCGAGAAGCCGTCTTCAAGAGGCGTGTAGCGGTAGAGCTGCTCGAGCACGGCGTCGGGGCTGAACCCGGTCTTGATGCCGATGACGAGGCGAAGGCCGTTGCGTCGGTCGGTCAGATCGGTGACGTCGCTGATGCCGGCGAGCTTCTTCGACTGCACGCCGTCTTTGATCTTCTCGATGACCTTCTCGGGTCCGACGAGGTAGGGAAGCTCGGTGACGACGATGCCGGTCTTGCGAGCAGTGATCGGCTCGATCGACACTTTGGCGCGAGTCTTGAAGCTGCCGCGACCGGTCGCATAGGCATCGCGCACGCCGTCGAGGCCGATGATCGTGCCGCCCGTCGGCAGGTCAGGCCCGGGCACGAAGGCCATCAGGTCGTCAAGGGTCGCTTCGGGGTGATCGAGCAGATGGCGAGCGGCAGCGGCGACCTCGATGAGGTTGTGCGGCGCCATGTTGGTCGCCATGCCGACTGCGATGCCGCTCGCGCCGTTGACGAGCAGGTTCGGAAACGCTGCGGGAAGTACCGATGGCTGCGTGAGCTGGTTGTCGTAGTTCGGAACGAAATCGACAACGTCTTCATCGAGGTTGTCGACCATCGCCATGGCCTCGGGTCGCAGGCGCGCTTCGGTGTAGCGCGCGGCCGCAGGCCCGTCGTCGAGCGAGCCGAAGTTTCCGTGGCCGTCGATGAGCGGAACCCGCAGCGTGAAGTCTTGCGACAGTCGCACGAGCGCGTCGTAGATGGCGGTGTCGCCGTGCGGATGCAGCTTGCCCATGACTTCGCCGACGACGCGCGCAGACTTGACGTGACCGCGATCGGGTCGCAACCCCATATCGGCCATTTGATACAGGATGCGCCGCTGAACAGGCTTGAGGCCGTCACGCGCGTCGGGCAGAGCGCGTGAGTAGATGACCGAGTATGCGTACTCGAGAAACGAGCCCTGCATCTCGTCGGCGAGGTCGACATCGTCGATACGTTCGCCCACAGGCGCGTCGGCAGGGTCCGAACCGCGGGAGCGGGAGGCGGGAGGGGGAGTCATAAGATGGCCCCCATGCTACCGGCGCAGAGCGGCGACACCCCGTCACTCGCCGACGTGTTGACCGGCTCTTTTGCCGCCATGCGCGGCCTGACCTCGGCGCTTGTCCTTGCTCGCGTGCGCAGTGCGG
>JBBQKE010000261.1:0-3024 GCA_038326585.1 Actinomycetales bacterium
CGCATGCGCCCGCCACGGGTGCGCTGCGACTCGCTACCGCCGCGGGGTGCGCTCACCCAGCCCGCCGCGATGCGGTCGATGAAACCGAGCATGCCGTTGCGATCGGTCGGCACCCGGCCGAGTAGGCGGGCGCGCACGACACCGGAGAGCACCTCCACTGCGATGCAGAGCAGCAAGATGATGAGGGCCAGGGCCATGCCACGCTGATACTGCATCGTGCGCAGCGCGCTCGCCAGTTCGAGGCCGATACCTCCGACACCGACGTAGCCGAGCACGACCGACGTGCGCAGGTTGATGTCGAAACGGTGCAGGGCGGTGGCGATCAGCTGAGGCATCAGCTGCGGGATGACCGTGCTCGTGATCCACTGCAGGCGGGTGCCGCCGGTGGCGCGCACGGCTTCGGCCGGGCCGCCGTCGAGCTCCTCGATCGCGTCGGCGTAGAGCTTGCCGATCATGCCGATCGAGTGCAGTCCCAGGGCCAAGATGCCCGGCAGCGCACCGAGGCCAAAGATGCGAAAGAACACGATCGCGAGAATGAGGTCGGGCACGGCGCGGCACAGCACGATCATCGTACGGGACGCCCCACGCATCACGGGGCCGCTGGTCGTGTTCGCCGCGGCGAAGATCGCGATCGGCAGGCTGAGCACCACCGCCAGTACCGTGGCGACGACCACGATCGCGAGTGTCTCACCGGTCATTACGAGCAACTCGACGAGCGGCGGAAAGTCCAGAGGAAAGACGCGTGATAAGAAGTTGCCGGCGTTATCGAGGCTGCGAATCATCGAAGCGATGTTGATCTCGAGGTCGGCGACTGACCAGATTGCCGCGCCAAGCAGGGCGAGCAGGGCGCCCCAGACGGCAATGCGGTTGGCGCTCGGGCGGGGGCGCGGCGGCATCGGCGTGCCGTTTGGCGAGCCGGTGCGCCGGCCGGTCGGTGCGGAGGGTGGCGCGTGCGTGACGAGGGCCATCTAGACGCCCGCCATGTCGCGATGGTCGATCGGCACGGACGCGTAGATGCCGTCCACGTCCTCGTGGGTCATGCCCCCGGCGGGCCGGTCGAGCACCACCCGGCCGGCGTTCAGACCCACGATGCGGTCGGCGAATGACAAGGCGGTCTGCACCTGGTGCAGGCTGCAGATCACCGTGAGGTTCTCCTCGCGGCTGATCTCGGCGAGCAGCTCGATCACCCCGGCCGATGACCGCGGGTCGAGCGAGGCGACGGGCTCGTCGGCGAGCAGCACGGTGGGGCGCTGGATCAGCGCGCGGGCGATGGCGACCCGCTGCTGCTGTCCGCCCGACAACGTGCCGGCGCGCTGGAAGGCCTTGTCGGCCAGACCCACTCGGGCCAGCTGGTCCATGGCGGCTTCGCGCACCGCGCGCGGGTAGCTCCACAGCCCGAAGCGCGGCCCGCGCAGCGAGCCGAGCTTGCCGGTGCACACATTCTCGAGCACCGACATCGACTCGACCAAATGAAACTGCTGAAAGATCATGCCGACCTCGTTGCGCATCCGTCGCAGCGCCGCGGCCCCCGCCGAATGCACCGACGTGCCGAGCGTCCACACCTCACCGGTCGTGGGCGTGTGCAGGCCGTTGATGTGGCGCAGCATGGTCGATTTGCCCGATCCCGACAGGCCGAGAAGCACATTGATCTTGTTCGCCGCGAACGACAGGCTCACATCGTCGAGGGCTGTGACACTTCCGAACGACTTGGTCACACCGTCAAAGCGGATGGCGGCGGGCTCGGGGATCGTCTGGGTCGCGGCGATGGCGGCGTCGGTCATGGCGTTCATGTCTCTTCTCGGTTGGGGATGGATTTGGGGCATAGACAAAAACTGGTGGGGATCGGGCTGGGCCCGATCCCCACCAGTCGAGGGTTACACGTTGCAGGCAGTGGCCTTGGTCGTCGTGCAGACGGTGCGCACACCGTCATAAAGCGAGTCTTCGACCGGGATGAAGCCGTACAGCGATTCCTCGGGCAGGGCGCAGTCCTCGGCCGACGTGCAGATGCCGGATTCCACGAGGGCCGGCACGTTCAGCTCGTCGGTGAAGATGGCGTGGAGCTGCGCGAGCAGTTCGGCGGGCAGGGTGTCGCTGGCGACGTACGGGCTGCCGGCGATGACTTCGGACTCCCAGACGACCTCCAGGTCGCCCTCCTGCATGCCACCGGAGCCGATGAGCTGGCTCGTGACCATGGTGTCGTAGGCGAAGCCCGCGTCGCAGGTGCCGTCGATGACGGACATGGCCGAGGCGTCATGGCCGCCCGCGAAGACCGGCGTCACGTCGTCTTCAGGGTCGATGCCCAGGTCGAGCAGTCCGGCGCTCGGGTAGAGAAAGCCCGAGGTCGAGGTGGGGTCGACGAAGCAGACGGTCTTGCCCGCAAATCCGGCGAGGTCGGTGATGTCGCTGCCAGCCGGCACGATTCCGTAGGACTTGTAGCCGGGCTCGTCGGTCGGATCGTCGACAAGTGCGCCGAGCGCCTCGACGCCAGCGCCGCTGTCCTTGGCGACCATGTAAGAAAACGGGCCGAGGCCGGCGAGCTGCACCTGCCCGGCACGGAGAGCCTCGATGACCGCCGCGTAGTCGGTGACCTGCTGAATTTCGACCTCGAGACCGGTCTCCCGCTCGATCGCCGCGATGATCGCAGCGTTGTCCTCGGCGATACCCTGGGCGGATTCGCTCGGAATCTGCGCAAAGACGAGCGTCTCGGGAGTCTCCGCGGCTGTGTCTGTGGTGCTGGCGCAGGCGGTAAGTGCGGCGAGCAGCGCGACACTCGCAAGGAGCCCTCTTGCTCGTTTGTGGGAAAGCATCGAGAAGTGCCTTTCGTGGAATTGGAATACGGCCCGATCACTGTCGGTGATGAGAACGTCACGATTCTTGCGGCGCTCGATGAACAGTTGGGCCTTAAACGCGGCCCGTTGGGTGACAGCGAAGCGAACAGCAGGTAACGCGGGCGTCCCCGGGCCCTGTGCGCCGCATCCGCGCCGATAGGGTCGCGGAATGAACGTGATCGCAGCACCCCCGACC
>JBBQKE010000262.1:0-3016 GCA_038326585.1 Actinomycetales bacterium
CGTCGAGTTCGGGCGGGGCGCCGCCGAGTTTGGCGTGCTCTCGTCGATCATCGCGATCGGCTCAATCGCCGGTGCACTGCTCTCGGCCCGCCGCGAACGCCCACGCCTGCGCGTCATCGCCTTGGCAACGCTCGGCTTCGCTGGCTCGATGGTGATCGCCGCCGTCATGCCCACGTTCGAGCTCTTCGCGGTGGCACTCATCCCCGTCGGATTCACGGCGCTCACCATGATCACCTCGGCAAACGCGTACGTGCAGACCACCACGCGTTCGAGCATTCGTGGCCGCGTGATGGCGCTGTACCTCACGATCTTCATGGGCGGCACCCCTATCGGCGCGCCCTTGCTCGGGCTTGTGGCGAACGAACTCGGGCCGCGCTGGGCAATGGGTGTGGGCGCGCTGGCGGGGTTGCTGGCGGCGGTTGTCGCCGTGGTCTGGATGCGCGCCACCCGAAATCTGCGCATCCGCCGCCACCCGGCCGACGACCCGTGGTGGCGGCTGCGCGTGCGCTACGACGGCGATGACCTGGAGCGTGACGGCTATGCGACCCGCATGCGCGACCTCGAGACCGCGACCCAAGAGATCGCGATCATCGAGGCCCGGGCGCGCAAGACCTAGCTGCGCACGCGAGACGGGCTCAGGACTCGCGCGTGATCTCGACCGTGACGAAGAGCTTCGAGCGCGAGGGCCCGGCGTCGACGCCGCGCAGCGGCGGCACGTCGCGGTCGTCGCGACCGCGACCGACGATGACGTGGCGGTCGCGAATCTCGAGCATGTTGGTGGGGTCGAAGCCGTGCCACTCGCCGTCGAACCACTCGACCCAGGCGTGCGATTCGCCCGCGATGGTCTCGCCGATCTGCGGCTCGCGTGAGGGGTGCAGGTAGCCGCTGACATATCGCGCGGGCACCCCGATGGTGCGCAGAGCGCCGAGCGCCAGGTGCGTGATGTCTTGGCATACGCCCTTCTTGTGCGCCCACGCCTCCGCCGCCGTGGTGTGCACACCGGTGATGCCCGACATGTACTCGACCTCGTCGTAGATCCACGCGCAGATCTCGCGCGCCGCGGTCTCGGGGTCGGCCGCAGCCGCCGCGAGCTCGCGGGCCCGTTCGGCGACCTCCGCCGGCGGCGCCGTCAGCTTCGTCTGCACCGTGTTCTCCACGGAGCCCACGGTCTTCTCGACGGCGATCGCCAGGGCATCCCAACTGATCGAGCTCTCGGCCGAACCGCGGGGTCGCAGCTCGACGACGCTGTCGGCGGTCAACGACAGGTCATGATGCTGCTCGAGCTGCTCGAAAGCTGAGACGCGCGTGCCGAAGTAGTCGACGTAGTGGTGCTGCGACGAGGTGGGCGTGATCGCGAGGTGCGAGTGAACGACCACCTGACCGTCTGAGCTCGCGGGCAGCATGCGCGCCTCGTTGTACGACGCGGTGACGTTGCCCTTGTAGTGGTAGCCGGTGATGTGACGGATGCGAAGCCGGTTCATGTCTTCTCCGCCACCCAGCTCGGCGCGACGTTGGTCGGGAAGTAGCGTTGGCGCACCGCCTCGCTCGTGGCGCTCGTCGCCGATTGCACGGCATCCATGTGACGCTGCAGATCGTCGAGGATGTCGGCGATCGGCCGATACTCCAACTCACTGCGGATCTGGCCGAGCTGCCGCAGAGCCTGGTCGCCGATTCCCGCGCGATCGGCCCGGGGCTCGATGTCGCGCAGGCTCTTCTCGGCGCGCGACACCGCGAACAGGATCGAGCGCGGGAACAGCCGGTCGAGCAGAAGGAACTCGGCCGCGTTCTTCGCGCTCGGCACGCCCCGATAGGTGCGCAGATAGGCCTCGTACGCGCCGACGCTGCGCAGAATGGTCGTCCACGACGGGCCGCTGGCCTCGGTGAGCGACCGCGTGGCGAGCAGTCGCGCGGTCATGTCGGCGCGCTCGAGCGAACGGCCGAGCGTGAAGAACGAGTACGCCTCGTCGCGGCTCGTCGACGACTCGACGATGCCCACGGCGAGCGCCGACCGCTCGCGCACCCACCCGAAGAACTCGTGCACCTTCTCGGGCGCGACCTTGCGCGGCATGCGCGCCCTCGTCGTGTTGAGCACCTCCCACAGCTCGGTGCTCACGACCTCGCGCGCCCGACGGGCGTTCTCGCGGGCGGCGCCGAGCGAGTACGCGATCGATGCGGGATGCGAGCGGTCGACCGCGAGGATCGTCAAGACATCGGCCCGCGTGAGACCGTGCTCGGGCTCGACATCGCTGCCCATGACGCTCAGCAGCGAGCGGCACGCGGTGTCTTCATCGATCCACGGGTCTTCGAGCAGCAGCTGCAGGTGCACGTCGAGGATGCGCGCCGTGCCGTCGGAGCGCTCGACGTAGCGGCCGATCCAGAACAGGCTCTCGGCAATGCGGCTGAGCATCACGAACCCTCCACCCCACGTGACGACCGACGAATCGCAGATTCGTCGGCGCTGGCGTCGCGCGAACGCGATGCGTTCGCCTTAGCTCCAGCGCGCAAGCTCTGTGTGGATTGCTGCTGCTGCTGCTCTTGCGCCCGACGAGGGTCGTCTTGCGGGTTGTGGTCGGGAACATGAGCCGAGGCGTCGTAGATGATCGGGATCGACTGGGTCACGGTGGCCTGCTCGGCGACGATGCCCTGAACGTCGTGGCTGTCGGCGACCATCGGCAGCTGACCGACGACCCAGGTGTCTTTCGAGCCGCCGCCCTGGCTCGAGTTGACGACCAGCTGCCCTTCGGGCAGCGCGACACGCGTCAGACCTCCCGGCAACACCCACACCTCTCGGCCGTCGTTGACGGCGAAGGGGCGCAAATCGGCGTGCCGCGGGCGCAGCCCGTTGTCGACGAGCGTGGGAATCGTCGAGAGCTGCACGACCGGTTGCGCGATCCAGCCGCGGGGGTCATCCAGCAGGCGCACCCGCAGCTCATCGAGCTCCACGGCGCTCGCCGCCGGCCCGACGACGAGGCCCTTGCCCCCCGAGCCGTCGACGGGCTTGACCACGAGCTCGTGC
>JBBQKE010000263.1:0-3005 GCA_038326585.1 Actinomycetales bacterium
GGCGCCGCCGCCGTGACCCTCAGCGGCACGCGCGTCGACGTCTACACCCCCCCGGTCGGGCGCGCAACGACCGGGTCGCTCTTTCATTTGCCCGTGGTGGTCGGTGTGCCGCTGGAATCGACGCTTCAGCGGGTGCGCGAAACAGGCAGCCGCATTCTCGCGGCCGACATCTCGGGCGACGACCTGCTCGCCGTGCGGTCAGACGGCCACCTCGATGGTCCGACGGCGTGGCTGTTTGGCAACGAGGCTCGTGGACTGACCGCCGAGCAAATTGAGTTCGCTGACCGGGCAGTGGTCGTGCCTATCTATGGCAAGGCCGAGTCGCTCAATCTCGCTACCGCGGCGGCGGTCTGCCTCTACGAGAGCGCCTTCGCGCTGCGGGCGAGCGGTGCGGCGGCACCGCACTAAACTCGACTCTCGTGTCGCCAACCCCTGAGATATCCGAATCCGCTGTCAAGGCCGCTGTCGAGGCTGCTCTGGCGGCGGTCGGTGCTGCCGTCGACACCGCGGCGCTGAAGGCGGCCAAGTCGGCGCATGCGGGCGAGTCCTCGCCCCTCGCCGCGCTCAACGCCCAACTGCGTCATGTGCCCGCAGACCAGAAAGCGGCCTTCGGCAAGCTCGTCGGCCAGGCGCGCGGTCGCGTCGGCCAGGCCATCGCCGAGCGCGAGACCGAGTTGGCCGAGGGCGAAGAGCGAGCGCGGCTCGCGGCGGAGGCGATCGATGTCACGGGCATCCCGCCGCTGCGCAGCGCTGGAGCGCGACACCCGCTCACGACACTCATGGAAGACATGAGCGACATCTTCATCGCGATGGGGTGGGAGGTCGACGAGGGCCCCGAGCTCGAGAACGACTGGTTCAACTTCGACGCCCTCAACTTCGCGCCCGATCATCCGGCGCGCGCGATGCAAGACACGTTTTTCATCGAGCCGGATGACCGCCACCTGATTCTGCGCACGCACACGAGCCCGGTGCAGTCGCGCTCGATGCTCTCGCGCGGGGTGCCGCTCTACATCGTGGCTCCCGGCAGGGTCTACCGCACCGACGAGCTCGACGCCACGCACACTCCCGTCTTCCACCAGATGGAGGGCATCGCGATCGACAAGGGACTCACGATGGCGCACTTGCGCGGCGCCCTCGAGCACTTGGCGCGGGCGCTGTTCGGCGAGGGCGCGCGCATTCGCCTGCGCCCGTCGTACTTTCCGTTCACCGAGCCGAGCGCCGAGCTCGATGTGTGGCACCCGACGTTCCGTGACGGGCCGCGCTGGATCGAGTGGGGCGGTTGCGGCATGGTCAATCCCAACGTGCTGCGCTCGGCGGGCATCGACCCCGAGATCTATCAGGGCTTCGCCTTCGGCATGGGCATCGAGCGCACGCTCATGTTCCGCAACGGCGTGAGCGACATGCGTGACATGGTCGAGGGCGATGTGCGCTTCTCGCAGCAGTTCGGTTTGGTGGTCTGATGCGTATTCCTCTGTCGTGGCTGCGCGAGCACGTCGACCTGCCCGCAAGCGGTGATCCGACGGCCGACGCCGAAGCGGTGCACGCTGCCCTCGTGCGCGTCGGGCTCGAAGAAGAAGAGATTCACGGCGTCGCGCTCACGGGCCCGATCGTTGTCGGGCAGGTGCTCGAATTCGTCGACGAGCCGCAGTCGAACGGCAAGACCATTCGGTGGTGCCAGGTGCTCACGGGCCCGAACGAGACTCGCGGCATCGTCTGCGGCGCGAGCAACTTCGCCGTCGGCGACAAGGTCGTCGTCTCGCTGCCCGGTGCCGTGCTGCCCGGGCCGTTCCCGATCTCGGCGAGAAAGACCTACGGTCACGTCTCTGACGGCATGATCGCGAGCGCGCGCGAACTCGGACTCGGCGACGAGCACGACGGCATTCTGCGACTCGCGACCCTCGGCCTCGACCCCGAGGTCGGCGCCGACGCGATCGCGCTCCTCGGCCTCGACGACCTGGCTGTCGAGATCAATGTCACTCCCGACCGGGGCTATGCCCTGTCGATCCGTGGCGTCGCCCGCGAGTACTCGCACGCGACCGGCGCGGTCTTCCGCGACCCGGCGCTCGCCCTCAGCCCTGCGCAGGGCTCCGGCTTCGACGTCGCCGTGCGCGACGGTGCTCCGATTCATGGCCTGCCGGGCTGCGACGCCTTCGTCACGCGCGTCGTGCGCGGCATCGACACCCAGCGGCCGACTCCGGCGTGGATGATCTCCCGCCTGTCGCTCGCGGGCATCCGGTCGATCTCGCTCGTCGTCGACATCACCAACTACGTCATGCTCGAGCTTGGCCAGCCGATTCACGCCTATGACCTGCAGAAACTCAGCGGCGGCATCATGGTGCGGCGCGCTCGCCAGGGCGAGTCGCTCGTCACTCTCGACGACCAGACCCGCACGCTGCACCCCGAAGACCTGCTCATCACCGATGAGTCGGGCCCGATCGGGCTTGCGGGCGTCATGGGCGGGGCGAGCACCGAGATCTCGTCGACCTCGGTCGACGTGCTCATCGAGGCGGCGCACTTCGAGCCCGTGTCGATCGCGCGCACCTCTCGGCGGCACAAGCTGCCGAGCGAAGCGTCGCGGCGCTTCGTGCGCGGCGTCGACCCGCTCGTGGCCGAGCCGGCGGCACAGCGAGTCGTCGACCTGCTCGTCGACCTCGCGGGCGGCGCAGAAGATTCGCTCGGCTCGCTGTGGGTCGATGCGCCGACCCCGACGCCGATCCACCTCGCCGAGGGCTACGTCGACGCTCTCGTCGGCGTCGACTACTCACTCGACGAGATCACCGAATCGCTCGAAGTGATCGGATGCTCGCTCGCGGTCGAGACCGACGGTTGGCGCGTCACGCCCCCGAGCTGGCGCCCCGACCTCGTCGATGCGCCGTCGCTCGCAGAAGAAGTGGCCCGCATCGTCGGCTACGACCGCATTCCCGCCGTGCTGCCGATCGCCCCGCCCGGGCGCGGCCTGACGCGGCCGCAACGCGTGCGCCGCGCCGTCGCCGACGCGCTCGCCG
>JBBQKE010000264.1:0-3004 GCA_038326585.1 Actinomycetales bacterium
CAGAAGAACATCGACTTCTACATCACCGGTCTCGGGCTGCGGCTCGTGAAGAAGACGGTCAACTTCGACGACCCCGGCACCTACCACCTCTACTACGGCGACGAGGCAGGCCGGCCCGGCAGCCTCATGACCTTCTTCCCCTGGCGGGGCATCCAGCAGGGCCGCGTCGGCGCCGGGCAGTCGACCTCGACGGCGTTCTCGGTGCCCGCCGGCCTGCAGATCGAGCTCGTCGCCACGCACGAGCACGACCCTCGTGACCCCTGGGATTCGGCGAGCGTTCCCGCCGAGCACGCGATTCGCGGTCAGCACTCGAGCGTGCTCACTGTGCGCGACGCCGAGCGGACTGTCGCGCTCATGGTCGACGATCTCGGGATGCGCGTGGTCGAGCAGGAGGGGCCGCGCACCCGACTCGCCTCGGGCGATGGCCTGCCGGGCGCCCTCGTCGACGTGCACGGTTCGAACCTCGTGCAGCCGGGCGTGACGGCCGGAGGCACCGTGCACCACATCGCCTTCCGTGTGCCCGACCAGGCGACGCAACAGCAGTGGCGCGACGAGCTCGCCTCGCGCGGCCACGCCGTCACCGAGATTCTCGACCGGCAGTACTTCACGAGCATCTACTTCCGCGAACCCGGCGGAGTGCTGTTCGAGATCGCGACAGACACCCCGGGCTTCGACATCGACGAGCCGCTGCTCGAGCTCGGGCGCTCGCGCGGGCGGTCGCCGTGGCTCGAGCCCTCGCGCGAGCAGATCGAGCACGCCGTGATTCCGATCACCCTTCCGCACGAGAACAACCCGGAGGTGGCGGCATGACGACGGATGCTCTGCCGACGGTCGATCTCGACGCCTGGCCGCACAGCTTCACCGAGGGTGCGTCGGCAGGCGCCCCCGTCGTGCTCACCCTGCACGGCACGGGTGGCGACGAGCGCGAGATCAGCGCGCTCGGCACCGCCCTCGTGCCCGGAGCCGCCGTGCTCTCGCCGGGCGGACGCGTGCTCGAGGGGCACGCGAACCGCTGGTTCCGCCGGCTCGGTGAGGGGGTGTTCGACGTCGACGACGTCATCGTTCGGGCGAGCGAGCTTGCCGCGTTCGTCGTCGCGGCTCGCGAGCGCTACGACCTCGAGGGCCGATCGCTGATCGCGACGGGCTTCTCGAACGGTGCGAACATCGCGCTCGCGACGGCGCTGCTGCACCCCGACCTGGTGTCCTGCGTCGTCGCGTTCAGCGGCATGCACCCGTTCGCCGACCGCGAGCCGGGTGGCACGTCGGCCGGGGTCGAGCTGCTGCTGCTCAACGGCGACAGCGACCCGATGGCTCCCGCGGCGAGCGTCGCGCAGCTCGAGCGCTTCGCGAGCGAGCGGGGAGCATCCGTCACTCGCTGGCATGCCCCCGTGGTTAGGTCCGGGCGCTGTGTAAGTCGTCGGTTTCTAAGGTGTGGGTGCATTGCCGAGCATAATCGGCCGGGGCAAGGTAGCCCCGTGATGAATGCCGGCGGTCGTGGTTGTATTCCCTCTTCCAGTCGCTGATGACCACGCGGGCGTGTAACAGCGAGTAGAAGCTGTGGATGTTCAAGCACTCATCCCGCAGGCGAGCGTTGAACGACTCCACGATAGTGGCCCCGTAATGGCTGATCTCGACTGGGTTCCCTACGTTCAACGGTCGTTCGAATCCGGAATGCTCGCTGAATTCGACTACCGGAAGATTTCGCAGGAAGACGGCCTTCTGACCGTGGAGTTTCTGGGGGATGCTGGACAGCACCCCCGAGGGGTGTATTCCGTTGTCGTTCCCGTTCCTCGTCAGAGGGATGACTCAGCATGGAGACTGTTCGGCTGCGGCGAAGACCTCGAGGACTCCGATCACCTCGAAACCTTAGAGGATTGGTCTCAGACCGGAATCGAGACCCAGATTGGTCTTGCGTACTGGACAGGTGAAGCGACCTATCTGGGAGAGGAAACTCCAACCGACGAGGGATAGAGCGTCACTTCGCCACAGCTCGTCGGTGGAATGCGCAAGCTGGCCTGGCTGACACCAATAGCGATCGGCGTCGGTCTGATTTTTTCTCCGTCAGTGCGAACGCGTGGCGGACAGAGACGGGCCGGCACTCCGTGTTCGGGTGGGCGATTATCGTAGTACTGACGCTGGTGACCGTTGCCTCCCAGGTGGCCTACGTACTGGTCGAGGTCGCAAACCCGGGGGTGCAGAACTTCGTCGGCGCAGGTGTGATGAGCACGTTCCCTCTGCTGGTGTTGGCCTTAGCGCGCCGGTTCGGGAGGCCGCGCACGCCGATCCCTGTGGAGGTCACGGGTAATGGGTGAGCGCAATGGGGCTACCGCCACACGCGCCCGGGCGGCCACGGTATTGATCAGCGCGAGCTCGCGTCTGCGGAGCAGTGGGTCGCTGAGCGACTCTGAGCCACGACAGGGGTGCGGCGCGATCGCGTTCGGTTCGCAATCGCGCCGCATCAGCGGGATATAGACACCGCTGACTCCCCAGCGCCGTCGAAATGGGGGACGACAGCGCGGGGTCTAGACGGCCTGCTCGTCAGCGCTGGGGGCGGGCACCGCGGGGAGCGGTGCTCGTGCTGGGTGCAGTGCTTTTCGCCGGCGCTGCGGTGCCCGGGCTACCCACGGGACCGGATGCTGTTGCCGGGTCCCAGCCTGAGTGATCGCCTGAGTGATCGCCAGAACCACTGTCGCCCCGCACATCGACGGCAGCACTCTCAGCGTCAGAGCGCACGTTCTCGACGGCCTCCGAAGCCGCCTCGCTGACGTTCGCGGCGGCCTCACGAGCGGGCTCGCGCAGGTTGTCCGCAGCGTCGGCGAGCGCGTCGCCCGCCTCGTGCATGATCGGCGCTGCCGCATCCTTGACAGAGTCAGCCGCACGACGTTCGATGCGGGAGGGGGGGATGAGCGCCGAGGCGATCCATCCGACGCCCAACGCGACGATCCCGACCGCGATCGGGTGCCCCTTGGCGGCGGTTGCGGCGCGATCGACGCCGTCGCCGACC
>JBBQKE010000265.1:0-2989 GCA_038326585.1 Actinomycetales bacterium
AGGCCCGCCGCGGCGAAGACCCGCTGCGAGACCTCCCACCCGACGCCGTGCATCGCGGTGTAGACGAAGGGCACCGGCACGCGAGGTGCAGACTCGTCGAGCGCCACCGACGCTGTGCGCTCGACGTAGGCGTCGATGACGCTCTCGTCGGCGACCTCGTACTCGGTCGAGCGCGGAAGGTCGCCCACGACCTCGGTTTCGGCGACGGCGACGATCGCGGCGTGAATCTGCTCGTCGGTCGGCGCGACGATCTGCGAGCCTCCGTCGCGGCCGCCCAGGTAGACCTTGTAGCCGTTGTCGCGCGGCGGATTGTGGCTCGCGGTGACCATGATGCCCGCGCTCACGCCGAGGTGCCGCACGGCGAAAGCGACGAGCGGGGTCGGTAGCATGCGCGGCAGCAGCACGACGCGCACGCCGGCCCCCGCCATGAGCTCGGCCGAGTCGCGCGCGAACACGTCGCTGTTGACGCGGCCGTCGTAGCCGATGACAACACTCGCGTTCTCGTCGCGGTCGAGCAGCCAGCGGGCGAATCCGGTCGCGGCCTGCGAGACGAGCACCCGGTTCATGCGGTTCGAACCCGCGCCGAGCTCACCGCGCAGACCCGCGGTGCCGAACTCGAGGCGGGTGTCGAAACGGTCGCGCAGGGCATCCATCGCCGCAGCGTCGCCGATCTCGGCGGCCGGAATCAGCGCCTCGAGCTCGGCGCGCGTGACGGGGTCGGGGTCTTGCTCGAGCCAGGCCTTGGCAGAATCGAGAGTCGTCATGAGTGCCTCCTACAACTGAGCGACGATGCGGGCGAGCAGGGCGCTGATGACCGGCTCGGCAGTCTTGCCGGCGTCGATCACCTCGGCGTGACTCAGGGGCTCGGGCGAGATGCCAGCGGCGAGATTGGTGATGAGTGAGAGACCGAGCACCTCCATGCCGGCCTGGCGGGCAGCGATGGCCTCGAGCGCCGTCGACATGCCGACGATGTGGCCGCCCATGGTCTTCGCCATCTGCACCTCGGCGGGGGTCTCGTAGTGCGGCCCGCGAAACTGCACGTAGACGCCCTCGTCGAGCTCGGGGGCGACCGTGTGCGCCAGGTCGCGCAGACGCTGCGCATAGAGGTCAGTCAGATCGATGAAGGTCGCGCCCTCGAGCGGCGAGTTCGCGGTCAGGTTCAGGTGGTCGTTGATGAGCACGGGGGTGCCGGGAACCCAGTGATCTTTGATGCCGCCCGCGCCGTTGGTGAGGATCATGACGGATGCCCCCGCCGCCGCCGCCGTGCGCACCGAGTGCACCACCCGCCGCACGCCGTGGTTCTCGTAGTAGTGGGTGCGGGCGCCGATGACGAGCGCGCGCTTGCCGCTCGGCAGCAGGATCGAGCGCAGCGTGCCGACGTGCCCCTCGAGCGCGGGCTTGCTGAACCCGGCGATGTCGGTCGCCGCGATCGTGTGCGTGGTCTCGCCGATGAGGTCGGCGGCTTTGGCCCAGCCCGACCCCAGCGTGAGGGCGATGTCGTGGTGGTCGACGCCCGTGGCCTCCCGCAGTTGGTCAGCGGCCTGAGCGGCAATGGCGAAAGGGTCGGCGTGCTCGTCGTCGAGCGGGTTCACGGCGGTGTGCGACATGCCTGCCAGCCTACTGAGCGGGCCCGGTGCGAGCATCCGCGCATGGGCGCAGGCTCGCACGCGTCGCAGGGGAGGCGCTGACAGAATGGAAACCATGACGACCCACTTCACGCGCCAGCACCGCATCGCTGTTCTCGGGGGAGGCCCCGGCGGCTACGAGGCGGCGCTCGCCGGAGCCCAGCTGGGCGCCGAGGTCACGCTCATCGAGCGCGTCGGAGTCGGCGGGTCGGCCGTTCTCACCGACGTCGTGCCCTCGAAGACTCTCATCGCCACGGCCGAGGCCGCGGGTGCGATTCGCGACGCGGGCGAGCTGGGCGTGCAGTTCTTCGCGCGCGGCGAGTCGGGCCGCGCCGTCAAGCCCGAGGTGGCCGTGAACCTCGCGCAGGTCAACAAGCGGCTGTTGCGGCTGGCGCAAGAGCAGAGCGATGACATGCGTGAGCAGCTCGTCGACGCGGGCGTGCGCATCATCGTCGGCGACGGGCGCCTCGACGGCCCGAACCGCATCGTCGTCGGCACGGGGCAGGGTAAGAAGCGCACCGACTTCGACCAGTGCGACGCCGACACGGTCATCGTGGGCGTCGGCGCGTCACCCCGCGAGCTGCCGAGTGCGCAGCCCGATGGCAAGCGCATCCTGACCTGGACCCAGCTCTACACGCTGAAGACGGTGCCCGACCACCTCATCGTCGTGGGTTCGGGCGTCACGGGTGCCGAGTTCGCCTCGGCCTACCGAGCGTTGGGCGCTCAGGTGACCCTCATCTCGAGTCGCGATCAGGTGCTTCCGGGTGAGGATGCTGACGCCGCGCACCTCATCGAGCAGGTTTTTCGCCGCAACGGCATGACGCTGCTCGCGAAGAGCCGCGCCGACTCGGTGGTCAGCACGGGTGACGGCGTGCAGGTCACCCTGAGCGATGGCACCGTCATCGACGGCTCGCACTGCCTCATGGCGGTGGGCTCGATTCCGAACACGGCGGGCATCGGGCTCGAAGAGGCGGGTGTGCAGCTGACGCCGTCGGGCCACATCGCCGTCAACAAGGTCGCGCGCACCTCGATGCCGAGCGTGTACGCCGTCGGTGACTGCAGCGACTCCCTTCCGCTGGCCTCGGTCGCGTCGATGCAGGGCCGCACGGCGGTCTACCACGCCATGGGCGACGCGGTGACTCCGATCAAGCTGCGCAACGTGACCTCGAACATCTTCACGGCGCCCGAGATCGCGACCGTCGGCTTCTCGCAGAAGCAGATCGAAGATGGCGAGACGCGCGGGGTCGTGCACAAGCTCATGCTCGAGACGAACGCGCGCGCCAAGATGCAAAACGTCACCGACGGCTTCATCAAGTTGTTCGCGGCGAAGACCTCGGGCACCGTGATTGGCGGTGTCGTGGTGG
>JBBQKE010000266.1:0-2979 GCA_038326585.1 Actinomycetales bacterium
GAATCAGTTTATCGCTGTCTTGTGTCCTGACTTCTAGTCCGTCAAGCGCACATCGCCCCGCAATCTCAATTTTGGAGTCCGAATGCCAAGAAACATGAAGAGAATACTCTCCGTCGCGGGTCCGATCTTGGTGCTTTTGGTCTCGACCCTCATTTTCTCGAGGTATGCGCAGGGCGCGGGCTCCGAAATGTTAATCGCGTGGGGCTTCGGAGTGCTACTTGCCATCACATTCGTCGTTTCTCTTTCGGTCGTTCGGCGATCGAGGAGGGCCGCGCAGGTCGCGGGTCGTGAGGTCGCTGAACGAGACAAAGGCGCCCGGTTTCTTCTCGCGGATTTCAATCGCAAGGCAATTCGGACACTGGAGAACTCCGGAGTTCCTTGGGCAATGAGCATGACGAAAGGGCTCTCGATCGTGAAGATCGAGAGTGATCACATTGACGTCTTCCGGACATCGGATCGACGACTCCTGGGGAGTCTCGTCGTTGGCCTTCAAATCGTCGGCTTCGCCGCGATAACCATTAACCGCGGAAATGCCTACGACGAGCCATGTATTCGACTCTCCTTCACAAACGGCGCAACCGCAGACGTCATCATCTACGACATTTCGACAGGCAAATGGCCGCAACCGGAAGCGCTTCAGAGCTTGCCGCGATCGGCATAAGGTCCCTCTCTCCGCGTATTCTCCTAGGAGCTGATGCGTGAGTAAGCACCTATCGACTGGGGACGTCGCCGGCGCGGGGCCTACTCGGACTCACCACACACGGAATGTCAGCAACCTCACCCGGCTCGCCATGCTGAGCGCGATCAGTACTGCGTAGGCCGCGACGCAGTAGGCCTCTCGCTCGAACTGATTCGGCCGGGGCCAAAGTGCCGTCCTCTAGATACTGATTGAGACGGGCCACTACTATGACGCTTGGGGTGCGCAGTGCTACGCGCCGTCGAACCAGCCGCGCTCGTGGAAGGTCGCGTCGATCGCGGGGCCACGGCGGGTGGGGGCGGCCCACTGCACGCCGTTGGCGAGAACGCGACGGATGCCCGGGTGGTGGTACACCGGGTACTCCTGGTCGCCCGGCGAGAAGTAGAAGACTCGCCCGTGACCGCGGGTCCAGGTCGCGCCTGAGCGGAAGACTTCGCCTCCCGTGAACGACGAGATGAAGATGAGCTCATCGGGGGTGGGGATGTCGAAGAACTCGCCGTACATCTCTTGGCGCTCGATGACGAGGGGGTCGGGCACGCCAGCCGCGATGGGGTGCGTCGGCGCGACCGTCCAGACGACCTCGCGGTCGCCGTCGTTGCGCCACCGAAGCGAGCACGTCGTGCCCATGAGCTTCTTGAAGATCTTCGAGTAGTGCCCCGAGTGCAGCACGATGAGCCCTAAGCCGCCGAGCACCGCGTCGTAGACGCGGTCGACGATTGCGTCATCGACCTCGGGGTGGGCTTCGTGGCCCCACCACAGCAGCACGTCGGTCGCGTCGACCACTGACTGTGGCAGGCCGTGCTCGGGCTCGTCGAGCGTCGCGGTGCGCACCTCGACGGCCTCGCCGAGCAGCTCGGTCAGGCCCTCGGCGATCGCGCCGTGCATCCCGGTCGGATACAACCGCGCGGTGAGCGAGTCGGGGTAGTTCTCGTGCCGGTTCTCGTTCCAGACCGTCACGCGCAGGGGGGTTGAGGCAGGGGCTGTCATGACTCCAGTCTGACCTCTCTGCCCTCGGCGGCCGAGCGGTAGCAGGCGTCGAGCACGGCGGTGCGGTGCAGGGCGAAGTCGCCGCGGTGGGCATCCCAGTCGCCGCCGCGCACGGCGTCGACGAACTCGGCGATGACAAGCGGATGCTCGCCGCCCGGAACGTGCACCTCGGGCGTGAGGGTGACCGCGACGCCGTCGACGTCGCGGTACATGCGCAGGGTGTCGTCGCTTGCATAGCGCGGCACGAAGAGCCGCACGCCGCCGTCGACCCCGAGCAGCTCGATCGAGATGTCTTCGTCGTCGACCGTGTGGCCGGCCCAGCTGATCTCGAAGGCGACGCTCGAGCCATCGTCGAGCCGGAACAGCGCGCTGGCGAGATCTTCGACCTCGAACGTGTTCGTGTCGCTCGCCATCTGCTCTTGCCGGTTCATGGCGCCGTAGCCCGCGCGGCCGAGCTCGCCATGGGTCACGGCGCTCACCGCGACGACGCGCGGCTCACCGAGCAAGAAGAGCAGCGAATCGAGCACGTGCGGCCCGAGGTCGATGAGGGCGCCGCCGCCGGCCATCGTCTTGCTCGTGAACCACGAGCGCAGGCCCGGAATGCCCGAGCGCCGCTTCCACGAGGCGCGCGCGTGGTAAACGCGCCCGATGCCCTCGGTCTCGAGGTAGCGGCGGGCGAACTGCACGTCGGCGCGACGCCGGTGGTTGAACGCCACTTCGAGCACGCGGTCGTTGTCTTTCGCGGCCTGCACCATCTCGAGAGCCTGCACCGTATCGAGCGCGAGCGGCTTCTCGCAGAACACGTGCTTGCCCGCGGCGAGCGCCGCGACGGCGATGGAGTGGTGCAGCGCGTTGGGCGTCGCGATGCTCACGACGTCGAGCTCGGGCAGCACCACGAGGTCTTGCCAGTCGGAGAACAGGTGGGGCAGCTCGTACATCGCGCCGAGGGCGGCGAGCCGGTCGGCCTCTTTGCCGGCGAGCGCGACGACCTCGACACCCGGAATTCCGAGGAAGGAGGTGAGGTGCGTCGTGCCGGCGTAGCCGAGGCCGACGACGCCGACACGGAGCACATCGTGTGCCGGTCGAGTAGGTGCAGTTGACACGGAATTCCTTTGCGATGAGTGCGGCGGGCGGATGCCCTTAGGTATGATGTAAAGCCTACCGGTGAGGACCAATGATGACCCACGCAGTTCTGCGCGCCCGCTCTGACGACGGGGGTCGCGTCACGGTCTCACTCGGCGACTCGATTCTCAGCGATGTCTCGCCCCTCATGGTCGAGGTCGACGGCCGAGTCG
>JBBQKE010000267.1:0-2977 GCA_038326585.1 Actinomycetales bacterium
GATGCGCTCGCCACCCGGTGCGTAGAGAGGAAACCCAGCGTAGAAGCGCAAAAGGTCGGGCACGACCTTGTCAGCATGGTCAGGATCGACGGCGAGATCCGGAATCACGAGGGCATCGTCGTTCCGAATCGTGATGGTGCACATCGACGCATCGCGCGGCATCTCGACGGGACCGAGACCCGACACCGACTTCGCCCATTGCCGGTCGCCATCGATGAGGTTGACGGCCGCCGTCTCGACACCGAACAACTGCCTCGCCAGCCTGGTCACTCGGTCATAGCGTTCTTCGGGCGGAGTATCGAGAATGCCCATGTCTTCGAGGGCGCGCTGCCGGGCCATCTCGTCGATGATGCCGGCGATCGAAATCGACGGCATCGATTTGCGAGCCGCCGCGGCTCCTGGCGCGCGGCGTGCTCTCACGATCGTCCAATGATTGGTGCCTTCGACGCGATGGTGCTCGACGCTGTTGGAAAGCATCTGCATGAGCGGAAGTCCTCGACCTCGCTCCGCGAACACCTCGGGCATGGAGCCATCGGAGAGCGGCACCCGATCGACCGTGCCCGAGTCTGTCACCGTCGCTTCGATGCGATCGTCATAGACGACGACCGACAATGAGAAGTCGATGTCGCCACCGCCGTTCGCATGCTCGATGACGTTCGCGGTCAACTCGACGATGGCGAGCTCTGCCGCCATGCGGTCGGCCGAGTCGAGCCCCGGCGTCTGCGCCCAGATCGTCGCCAGCAGATCCTGAACGGTATCGACCGTGTCAGGCGGGCTACTCAGCCGCAATGACCGGGCGATGACCTCAGCCATGCGCGAAAGCGTCCTCCACCGAAGGGAAGCTCGCGAGAACCGCATTCATGTTGGTGAGCTCAAGCACGAGCTGGGCCTGTTCACCGGGCCGGATGAGTCTGAGGTCACCACCCGACTGCCGCACTTCTTTGCGGCTCGAGATGAGGGCCCCGAGCCCCGACGAGTCGAGAAAGATCACGCGCGAAAGGTCGACGGCAACGTTCGGGTGGTGCTCATCGACGGCGCTTCGGATGGCCTCTCGAAGTCGCGCAGCCGTCACCATGTTGAGGCGGCCGGCGACGCCGACTTCGGCGACGCCGAACGGATGGTGAACCACTGTGATGTCCATCGCGACTCCCCCTATCGGTCTCGCCCTATTATCCCGTGAGTCGACTCACAGCTTCTCAAGAGGCGCGATTTTGATGAGAAGCCGTTTGCGCCCGGCGGTGTCGAACTGCACCTCGGCGATGCTCTTCGGCCCGATGCCGGTCACGGCGCTCACGGTTCCTTCGCCGAAGTCGACGTGCGTGATGCGGTCGCCGACCGCGAGGGTGAGGTCGCCGTTGTCGCGCACCGTCGCCGTAACGCGGTTCGCCCACTCGGTCTTCGGCTTGCCCGCGGGCAACGAGGTGCCGTAGCTGAACCGCTCGCGGCCGGCTCCGATGCTGCGCGTGGTCGAGCGCGTGCCCATGCCCGGCGAGTCACGCCAATCGATGAGCTCAGTCGGAATCTCTTGCAGGTATCGGCTCGGACTCGCGACCACGGTGTCGCCGAACGTCGAGCGGGTCATCGCGAGGCTGAGATGCAGCTGCTTGCGGGCGCGCGTGATGCCGACGTAGAAGAGTCGTCGTTCTTCGGCCGGGCCCCCAGGCTCAGCCGCGCTCATCTGGTGCGGCAGCAAGTTCTCTTCCACTCCGGTGATGAACACGGCGTCGTACTCGAGCCCCTTCGCGGTGTGCAGAGTCATGAGAGAGACGGTGCCGCTCGAGTCGTCGAGATCGTCGGCGGCGGCGACGAGGGCGACCTCGGTGAGAAAGTCGACGAGCCGACCTTCGGGGTTGTTCTTCTGAAACTCGCGGGTCACGGCCACGAGCTCTTCGACGTTTTCGGCGCGGGCCTCGTCTTGCGGGTCACGGCTGTTGCGCAAGAGCTCGAGATATTTCGTGCGCTCGATGATCGTCGTGAGAGCATCCGGAACCGCCGCGGTGTCGATCGTTTCAGAGACGTCGTCAAGCAGTTTCGCCAGGTCGAGAATGGCGCCCGTCACTTTCGGGCCGAGGCCGAGAGCGGCGGCGTCGCGCAGGGCATCGTGCATCGTGCCGCCGAGCTCGTCGGCATGGTTGGCAAGGGCCGTCTCGGTCGCCGGCCCGATGCCGCGCTTGGGGGTGTTCAGGATGCGCCGCATCGCGAGGCCGTCGGCCGGGTTCGCGACGGCGATGAGGTAGGCCATCATGTCTTTGATCTCGGCCCGCTCGTAGAACTTGGTGCCGCCGAGCACGCGGTAGGGGATGGCCGAGCGGATGAAGATCTCTTCGAGCGCTCGCGTCTGAGCGTTCGTGCGGTAGAACACCGCGATCTGGCTGTAGGGCGTGCCCGCCTCGTGCAGGGTCTGAATCTCGTCGGCCACGAACTGCGCCTCGTCGTGCTGGCTGTAGCCGGTGAAGCCGACGATCTTGTCGCCCGCACCGACCGCCGTGAAGAGGTTCTTGGCGATGCGGTCGAAGTTGTTCGCGATGACCGCGTTGGCCGCGTCGAGAATCGTCTGCGTCGAGCGGTAGTTCTGCTCGAGCAGCACGACCTCGGCGCCCGTGAAGTCGCGCTCGAACTCGACGATGTTGCGAATATCGGCGCCGCGGAAGGCGTAGATCGACTGGTCGGAATCGCCCACGACCGTGAGGCTCGCCGCCGCGATGCCACCATCGGTCTCGAGCTCGACGCGGGTGTCTTCCGGCACGTGCTGCGGCTCGACCGGCCTCGTCAGCTCGCGGATGAGCGCGTACTGCGCGTGATTGGTGTCTTGGTACTCGTCGATGAGAATGTGCCGGAACCGGCGCTGGTAGAGGGCCGCGACATCAGGGAACGCGCGGAACAGGTACACCGTCTCGGCGATGATGTCGTCGAAGTCGAGCGCGTTCGCGCGGCGCAGCGCGGCCTGGTACCGCTTGAAGATCTCGACGAAGCCCGA
>JBBQKE010000268.1:0-2949 GCA_038326585.1 Actinomycetales bacterium
TTGAGCTTTCGGCGGCCGCTGCGCGCTGACCGCAAGAGTCCCTCACACCCCCGCCTGAAGCGGGCGATCTCACACCGATCGCTCCTGACGCGCGTCGTGGGTTCGTTGCGCGCCATCCTGCTGTGCGGGAGGCGACATGGCACGCAAAGACGACCTCGGTCGCACGGGAGAACAGCTCGCGGCTGAGCACTTGACCGCGGCCGGTTACACGATCATCGATCGCAACTGGCGGTGCGCGATCGGCGAGATCGACATCGTCGCGCGGCAGGGCAGCACGACCGTCGTGGTCGAGGTCAAGACCCGGTCGGGCGTGGGTTTCGGGCATCCACTCGACGCGGTCACCCCGCGAAAGCTCGCTCGATTGCGGCGATTGGCGGCCGCCTGGTGCGACGCTCACCTCGAGCAGGCTTCGGGCACCACGAGAGCGCTGCGTATTGACGTCATCGGTGTCGTCGCGGGGCGCGAGGTCACCACGATCGACCACGTCAGGCAGGTGTGCTGATGCCCGTCGCACGAACGCTCGCGGTTGCTCTGCGCGGCGTCGATGGCTCGCTCGTCGAAATCGAGGCTGATCTGGCCAACGGCCTTCCGGCCTTCACCATCATCGGTCTGCCCGACACCGCGCTCGGCGAGGCCAAAGACCGGGTGCGGTCGGCCGCCGCGAACTCGGGCTGTGACCTGCCGTCGCGCAAGGTCACCGTGAACCTGTCACCCGCCTCGTTGCCCAAACATGGCTCGGGCTTCGATCTCGGCATCGCGGTCGCGGCACTCGCCACCACGGGCATCGTGAGCCATGAGGCTATCGACGCCGTGGTGCATCTGGGCGAGCTGTCGCTCGACGGCCGGCTGCGTCCGGTCGCGGGCGTGCTGCCCGCGGTGCTCGCCGCCCGGCGAGGAGGTGCGCGCGCGGTCGTCGTGCCGAGCGGCAATGCTGACGAAGCGCGACTCGTGCCGGGCATCCGCATCATCGCCGCCGCCTCGTTGCGCGAAGTGCTCATCGGTCACGGTGCCGAGCTCGATGCCGTGCCGGTTGACGCGCTCGTCGGCCCTGAGCGTGAGGGGCCCCGACCTGAGACCGGAGACCTCGCCGACGTGGTGGGGCACCCCGAGGCTGTCGAGGCGCTGCAGGTGGCGGCGGCGGGCGGCCACCACATGCTCATGCTCGGTCCGCCGGGTGCGGGCAAGACCTTGCTCGCCTCGCGACTTCCGGGCCTGTTGCCCGACCTTGAGCCCGATGCCGCGGTCGAGGTGTCATCGGTTCGCTCTCTGGCCGGGCTTCCGCTCGGCTCGTCGCTCGTGACGCGGCCTCCGCTCGAAGCGCCCCACCACAGCGCCACGATGGCCTCGCTCGTCGGTGGCGGCAGCGGGCTTGTGCGCCCCGGAGCCATCTCGCGGGCGGCCCACGGCGTTCTCTTTCTCGATGAGGCGCCAGAATTTTCGGGTGCGGTGCTCGACGCTCTTCGGCAACCGCTTGAGACCGGTGAGATCACTATTCATCGTGCTCGTACCGTCGCGCGGTTTCCCGCCCGGTTCCAGCTCGTGCTCGCGGCGAACCCGTGTCCGTGCGGTCACGGCGGTAGTGACGACTGCACGTGCACGCCGATCATGCGCCGCCGCTACCTGGGCCGGCTCTCAGGCCCCTTGCTCGACCGCATCGACCTGCACCTCACCGTGCGGCGCGTCAGCGTGGCGCAGATGACCGAGGGTGCGACTGGCCACATGACGACCGCCGACGCACGAGCGCGTGTGGTGGCTGCGCGGGCTCGCGCTCGTGCTCGGTGGGGGTCGGAAGGGTGGAGTGTGACCGCCCATGTGCCCGGCCCCGCATTGCGCACCCCTCGATGGCGACTTCCGGCGGCTGACCGCGGCGCGATCGACCGCGCACTCGAGCGGGGTGCCCTCACGATGCGCGGCTACGACCGTGTGCTGCGCGTTGCGTGGACGCTCTGCGATCTGGACGCCGCAGAGCGACCGTCGGCCGATCACGTCGGTCGGGCGCTGTTCTTGAGAAAGGGAATCTGAATGACCCGGTGGGGAATCGACGAACACCGTATCGCCAGCGCACTGTCGCTCGTGCGCCGAGGAGGGGCCGAAGAATGGATGGACGACGGCCTCGGTGCGTCTCCTGACGCCAGCCACGATGACCCGGGCGTGCTCGATGAGCGCGACACTCTCGATGAGTCGGGCAACGTTGATGAGCCCGGCATTCTTGATGAACTCTTCGCTCGAGCGATCTGGAGCGTGCTCGTCGAACCCGGCGATGCGGTGGCCGGTGCTCTCATCGACGCCGTCGGCGCCGTCACGGCAGCACGTCTGGTCATCGATCGAGCTAGCCCGCGCACGGTCAGTGATGCCACGCACGGCGAGATCACGGGTGAGGCTGCTGCGAGCGGATTGCAGCGCTGGTCTGAGCGACTGCGAGCCGCCGACGTGCTGCGCAGCCTTGAGAGCGCCGGGCGATGCGGTGCGTTCATGGTTGTTCCGGGTGACCCGCACTGGCCGGAAGGCCTTGCGGCGTTGGGCAACAGCGCACCGGTGCTTCTCTGGGCGAGAGGTGACGCTGAACTGTTGCGCCGTGCGGGGGTAGCGATCGTGGGTGCTCGCGCTGCGACCGGCTACGGCGAGCATGTGTCGATGGAGTTTGCCGCAGGGCTCAGCGCCCGCGATGTCGTGGTCGTCTCTGGCGGTGCCTACGGCATCGACGGCATGGCGCATCGTGCCGCGCTCGCCAGCGGTGGTGCGACGATCGCCGTGCTCGCGGGCGGTATCGACCGCCTCTACCCGAGCGGGCACGAGGCACTGTTGACTCGCGTCGCAGAGCAGGGCCTGCTGCTGTCGGAGGTGCCGTGCGGCACAGCGCCTACGAAGTGGAGGTTCTTGCAGCGCAACCGACTCATTGCCGCGCTCTCGGTCGCAACCGTCGTGGTCGAAGCCGGCCGGCGGTCCGGC
>JBBQKE010000269.1:0-2916 GCA_038326585.1 Actinomycetales bacterium
GTTCTCGCCCAGTCGCGTCGCGCCCGTGGGGGCCTCGCCGCGCGTGTACTTTCCGGTGAGCCACCCACCGCCGAGCGGCCCCCACGGCAGCAGACCGACCGAGGCGTCGAGCGCGGCGGGCACGATCTCGAATTCGATCTCGCGCGCGAGCAGGTTGTACTGCGGCTGCAGCGTCACGGGCGCGGGCATGCCGAGCGCGGCGGCGCGGTGCACGGCTTTGGTGAGTTGCCAGCCGGTGAAGTTCGACACGCCCCAGTACGACATGGCGCCAGAACGAATGGCGTCGTCGAGAAAGCGCAGCGTCTCGTCGAGCGGGGTGACCGGATCCCACGCGTGCAGCTGATACAGGTCGATGTGGTCGAGACCCAGGCGGCGGCGGGAATCGTCGAGCGCCCGCCGCAAGTGGCGGCGCGAGGTGCCCAGGTCGTTGGCGTCGGCGCCCATCGGAAACCGGCCCTTGGTCGCGATGACCATGCGCTCGGCAGTCTCGGGGTTCGCGGCGAGCCAGCGGCCGATGATCTGCTCGCTCAGGCCCGCGCTGTAGACATCGGCGGCATCGATGAGCGTGCCGCCGGCCTCCGCGAAGGCGTCGAGCATCGCGTGGCTGGCCGCCTCGTCTGACTCTGCTCCGAACGTCATGGTGCCGATAGCGACGCTGCTGACGATGGTGCCGGTGCTGCCGAGGGTGCGCATCTTCATGGTGGCTCCTGCCGTGGTGCGTGATGGTGTGGGTGGTGTTTCCACCGTAGGTGCTGCGCCCGCCCGGGTCTCACTGGCGCTCGCTCGCTAGGGTGAGCGCATCACGACACGCGACGCGAAAGGAATGCCGTGCGCTCGACTGGTCAACTGTTCCGCTGGGGACTCACCTGCCTGCTGCTCGCGCCCCTCGCGTTTCTGAGCACCTTCGTGGCCGGCGGCGCGCCGGGCTTCGCCTGGCTCGGGCTCGCGCTCGTGGTGCTCGGCGGGGGTCTCAACGCCGCGGCACTCGTGAAGGGGGTGCAGCGCATCGGCTCGGGCGCGATCATCGCCGATCTTGACGGAGTCGACCTCTCGCAGGTGGGTCCTGACGCGCCGCGACCCGCTGAACCGATCGCCCCGCGGCAGCGCATCATCTACCCGCCAGGGGCAGAGCCGCCGCCCGACCCCGGTCTGCGGCGTCGCATCGGGCTCGGGGCAGCCGCTGCCCTGCTGGGCCTGATCGCGTTCGGGGCATACAGTCTCGCCGTCGCGCAGCCGCTCACGATCGCGCAGGGTCAGCTGACCCTCGACGAGGTCTATGCCGCGTGGGGCGCCGCCTCGCAGATCGGCTTCACCATCACGCTTGCGGTGTGGGTGCTGCTGTCGGTCGCCGTCGTGCTTGGCGTCACGGTGCTCGCTCTGCTGCCGTCGATATCGGCCGACCGCCTGCTGACGACGCGCAGGATGCTCGCCGCGGCGTGCATCGCGGGCAGCGCCATCGTCGTCGCCGCGTGGTTTCCGTACCTCTCCGTCGGCTTTAGCCTGACCGCGGCCCTCTCTGTGCCCGCGAGCGATACGCAGAGCACCGCCAGCCTGCTCTTCGGGCTCACCGGAGTGGCTCTCAGCGCCACCGCGATTCTGCTGACCGTGCCTGACTGGAGACGCCGCACGCGCTCTTGACACGAGCTGGGCTATCTGGTTAGTTACTTGACTAAGTAACCAACGCACAGAACCGAGGTCTTGTGGACGACGGCAGACCGATCTTCCGGCAACTGGCCGAGCAGATCGAGAACCAGATCATCGACGGCTCGCTCGTCGAGGGTCAGCAGGTTCCCTCGATCAACGAGTTCGCGGCCTTCCACCGCATCAACCCGGCGACGGCTCTCAAGGGCATCGCGCTGCTCGTCGACACCGGGGTGCTGTTCAAGCGCCGCGGCATCGGCATGTTCGTCGCCGACGGCGCGCGCGACTCGCTGCTCACGGCGCGCCGGGCACAGTTCGCCGAAGAGTATGTGCGGCCCCTGTTGCGCGAAGCGATCGGCCTCGAGCTCTCTACCGACCACGTGATCGACATCATTCGAAAGGAATCTGCCTCATGACCACCCTCGTCGAGGCTCAGGGTCTCACCAAGCGCTATCGCGGCATCACCGCCGTTGACAACGTCGACTTCCGCATTGAGCGAGACACCATTACCGGCTTGCTCGGCCGCAACGGCGCTGGCAAGACCACGCTCATGCACCTTCTCACCGGTCAAGAATTCGCCACAAGCGGCTCGATCCGGGTTGCGGGCGAGAAGCCGGTCGAGAACGCGGGAGTGCTGCAACACACCTGCTTCATCAAAGAGAGCCAGCGGTACCCCGACGACTTCAAGCCGAAGCACGTGTTCGCCTCTGCGCCCCGCTTCTTTCCGCACTGGGATGCTGAGTTCGCTCGCGACCTCATCGATGAATTCCGACTTCCGGTCAATCGCCGCATCAAGAAGCTCTCGCGCGGCCAGCTCTCGAGCGTCGGCGTGATCGTCGGCCTCGCCGCCCGCGCGCCGCTCACCATCTTCGACGAGCCCTATCTCGGCCTCGATGCCGTGGCACGGCAGGCGTTCTACGACCGCCTGCTCGCCGACTATGGCGATCATCCCCGCACGGTGATCCTGTCGACCCACCTGATCGACGAAGTCTCGCAGCTTCTCGAGCACGCCCTCGTGATCGATGAGGGCCGCCTCATCATCGATTCACCCGTGGATGCCCTGCGCGCGCACGCCGCCACCCTCGCCGGCCCGGCCGAGGCCGTCGAGCGCATCGTGACGAACCTCGAGGTGATCCATCGCGAGCGCTTGGGCGGATTCGTCAGCGCGACCGTCACGGGCATCACCGAGCAGGTGACGCGTGACGCCGCCGCCGCCGGCCTCGAGGTGGGGCCGGTCTCGCTGCAGCAGCTCATCATCCGCCAGACCGGCGGCAC
>JBBQKE010000270.1:0-2903 GCA_038326585.1 Actinomycetales bacterium
TGCTTGCGAGCACCTACGTTCGCGACCGCGTCACCCGCCTCGCCCGCCCGGCCCTTCTGCCGCTCGGCCTCGTGGGCATCACGCTCGCGGTGCTCGGCCTCGTCGGTCTGCCCGATGCGGTGCTGTCTGACGTGGGCTTCCGCATCGGGCAACCGCTGTGGTTCTTAGCCGTTTACCTGGGATGCGCTGGCCTGGTTCCCCTCATGGCCCGCCTCCACGAGCGCGCCCCGTGGGCAACCGTGCTCGGGATGCTCGCTGCCGTCATCACCGTCGACACGTTCGCTCTGCTCACTGCCCAACCGCTCATCGGAGCCCTCAACCTGCTCTTCGTCTGGGTCTTCGTGCAGCAGCTCGGCTTCTGCCTGGCCGACGGCTGGTTCGACTGGCGGCGGCGCTGGCTGCTGCTCGTCGCGGGTCTCAGCGCGTTCGGCGTGCTGCTGTTCATGGTGATGGTGGTGGGGTACTCGACCGACATGTACGAGAACCTCAACCCCCCGACGGCTGCGATTCTCGTGCTCGGAGTCGGCCAGACCCTGCTCTTCGCGTGGCTGCGGCCCTGGCTGGCTCGTCTCGCCGAGCGCGAGACCTTCGCCGGCCTCAGCAGTGCGATCAACAAGAACGCCATGCAGATCTACCTCTGGCACGTGCCGGTGATCGTGTTGATCGCGGTCGTGCTCGTGATTGCCGGGGCATCGTTTCCTGAACCCCTGAGCGGTGAGTGGTGGCAAAGCAGACCGCCGTTCTTGATCGCCGTGGCCCTGCTACTGATTCCCATCGTCATCGGTGTGGCATGGCTCGAACGGCGCGGCGAGGCAGGCGGGCGCGCCGAGCCGGCGCCGGTCGGGCCATGGCTCGCGGCCCTCAAGGTGGTGCTCGGCATCGCTGGCGTCGTCACGATTCTCGTCGCCGGATTCACCCCCGCCTACGGTGCCGCGATCGGCGTCACGCTGCTGCTCGTGGCGGTGTTGCTGCGGTCGCCGCGGCGACGGCGGCGGGCGGTGTCGGTGGATGCTCGCGCGGGTGGCTCCGCCCCCGAGTAACACCCCCTGCCTGCTCGGCCCTCCTCCACAGAAGCCCTGATCAGGGCGTGTTTCACCAGTATGGGCGGACATCGCGACGTGGCCTGGGAATGTCGGTGGTCACTGCTTAACTGTGCGCATGTCGACCCTCGCTCCAGCCGCTCCGCCGCTCACCGCGGCGGCCGTCGTCGACGGCGCGATGGGCACGGTGCTCGACTCGGTCGTCGAGGTCGAGCGGCTGATGGCCTCGCTGTCGGCGTATCGAGCAGTGGCGATCGATGAACTGCACCGGCTCGCGCTCGCAGCAGAGGGGCCCGCTCGATCAGGGCCGGGGCGGCCGTGGTCGCCCCAGGTTGCTGCGCGCCGCGTAGCGGCCAGCGAACTGGCCGCGGCCACACGCATCAGCGAGCGAGAGGCCGAGCAGCTCGTCGCCGACAGTGCGGCGCTCGTGCACGAACTACCTGCGACCCTCGATTCACTGCGGGCGGGTCGGGTGAGCTACCGGCATGCGAGCATCCTGGTCGACGAAGCCCGATCTCTGCCGTCAGACGCGTGGTCGACGTTCGAGGCCGCTGCGCTACCCGATGCCGAGACTCGCACTCCAGCGGGCTTTCGCCAGCGGGCTCGAGCTCTGCGCGAGCGGCAGCACCCCTCCTCGATCGGCGAGCGGCGTCGCGTCGCCGAAGAGTCGCGCTCGGTGCAGCTCGAGTCCGGCCGCGATGGCATGGCGTGGCTCACCGCGCACCTGCCCGCCGAGCAGGCCATCGGCGCCTACCGGCGGTTGACCGAAATGGCCGCGAGCCTCGGCGCGCCCGATGAACCTCGCACCCTCGCGCAGCGTCGAGCCGACGTGTTCGCCGACCTGCTCATCGACGGCGTCGCCTCCGACACCGGCGTGGGGCGGGGTGTACGCGCCAGCGTGCTCGTGACGGTTCCGGTCGAGACCCTGCTCGACCGCGCTGATCAGAATTCGGCTGTTGCCACCCTCGAGGGCTACGGCCCGATCGCCGACGACGTGGCGCGTCGACTCGCGGCACATGCGACGAGTTTTGTACGACTACTCACCCACCCTGAGACCGGAACGGTGCTCTCGGTCGGGCGAGATCGCTACGCCGTGCCGCGAGACCTGAAACTCTGGCTGCGCGTGCGCGACGAGACCTGTCGCTTTCCAGGGTGTGGTCGATCGGCGGCTCACGCTGACCTCGATCACACCGTCGACTGGCAACACGAGGGTGCGACTCGACATGACAACCTCGCGCACCTGTGCGAGGCCCACCACCGACTCAAGCATCAGACTGCCTGGCGAGTGAACCAGGCGGGAGGCGGTGCGCTCGAGTGGCGCGCACCGAGCGGCAAGGTCTATCGCACTGAGCCCGCGGTGCGTTTGGCGGGGTGATCTGCTCACCCGACCCCTGTTAACCTCAGCCCATGAGCACGCCGCCCGCTGCAAAGCCCCCCGAATCAGAGCCGCGCGCCGCAGGCCTCTGGACACCCACGGGCCCCGACCTGCTCTTCCACGGCGACAATCTCGCGATCATGGCCCGGCTGCCCGACGCGAGCATGCAGCTGGTCTATCTCGACCCACCGTTCAACACGGGCCGCGCGCAACGGCGCGTCACCACTCGCAGCACGCGCGACCCCGACGGCACCCACCTCGGCTTTGCCGGCACGAACTACACCCGCACGATCGAGGCGCTCAGCAGCTACGACGATGTCTTCGCCGACTACTGGGCCTTTCTCGCACCGCGGCTGATCGAAGCGCACCGAGTGCTGCGCGAAGACGGCACGCTCTACCTGCACCTCGACTGGCGCGAAGCGCACTATGCCAAGGTCGCGCTCGACGCCCTCTTCGGCCGAGAGTGCTTTCTCAACGAGCTCATCTGG
>JBBQKE010000271.1:0-2887 GCA_038326585.1 Actinomycetales bacterium
TCGACGAAGAGATAGACAGGCGACTGGCATTCTTCGACCCGTTCGAGCAATTCAGGATGCTCGGCATAGCGGTCGGGAAGCGCCGGCAGCTCGTTCGAGAACTCGAGCAGCAGCTGCAGCCGCTCCTTTTCGGTGAACGAGAGAAAGTCGTCGCGTATCTCTGCCAGGGAGTCGGGAAGGTCTGTCACGCGAGCCAGGTTATCGGCCGGGAACAGCACCCGGCTCAGTGCCGACCGCGATCGGCACCCGCACGGCGCTGCCCCACTCGGTCCACGAGCCGTCGTAGTTGCGCACGCGCGGCACTCCGAGCAAGTGTGTCAGGGCGAACCAGGTGTGGCTCGAGCGTTCGCCGATGCGGCAGTAGGTGATGACATCGTCGGAGTCACCCAAGCCTGCCTCGTCGCGATAGACGGTGGCGAGCTCGGCCGCACTGCGGAAGGTGCCGTCGTCGTTCGCGGCGCGTGCCCAGGGCACGCTCGCGGCGGTGGGAATGTGGCCGCCGCGCAGCGCCCCCTCCTCGGGGTACGACGGCATGTGCGTGCGCTCTCCGCTGTACTCCTCGGCCGACCGCACGTCGATCAGCGGCTTGCCGAAGTGCTGCACCACGTCGTCTTTGAAGGCTCGCACGGTCGCATCGTCGCGTTCCACCACCGGGTAGCTGACCGCAGCAGGCTGCGCCGCATCGGTGGTGAGCGCCCGACCCTCTGCCACCCAGCGCTCACGCCCGCCATCGAGCAGTCGCACATCGTGGTGGCCGAAGAGCGTGAAGACCCACAGTGCATAGGCGGCCCACCAGTTGCTCTTGTCGCCGTAGACGACGATCGTCGAGTCGCGACTGATCCCCTTACTGCTCATGAGCTGGGCGAACTGCTCACCGTTGATGTAGTCACGCATGACCGGGTCGTTGAGCTCGGTGTGCCAGTCGACTTTGACGGCCCCGGCGATGTGGCCGGTCTCGTAGAGCAGCACATCTTCATCGCATTCGACGACGACGAGCCCAGCAGACCCCAGGTGGGCCTCGAGCCAGTCTGACGAGACCAGTCGCTCGGGGTGCGCGTAGTGCTGAAACTTCTCGGCGGGGTCGAATGCAACGGTCATGAGTGCCTCTCTTCACGGCGGTAAACTGATCATCACCGCCCGCCACAGAATCTACGCACTCCGGCTGGGCGTCGACTCATTGATGACGGAGTGCGACGACGGCGAAGGTGGACGATGACGGGCGAACCCACGCGAGAGGTCGCCCGCCTGGTCGACCGGCAGCCCGGCATGACCGCGGCCGAGCTCGTCGGACACCTCGTGCCGCCGCCGCAGTTCGCCCACGCGAGCCTCGAGAACTACGAGCCCGATGAGCGATACCCCTCGCAAGCCGAGGCGGTCGAGGCCATGCGCACGTTCTCTGGCGATGTCGTTCCGGCGTCGCGGGGTTTCTTTTCGCGCAAGCCGGCTGCTCCGGTCGCCAAGCCGGGCGTCTATCTCGATGGGGGCTTCGGCGTCGGCAAGACGCACTTGCTCGCCGCGCTCTGGCATCGCACGCGGGGGCGCAAATACTTCGGCACGTTCATCGAGTACACCGCGATCGTCGGAGCGCTCGGCTACGTGCAAGCCGTGGCCCACTTTCGCGGTGCTGTCCTCATCGCCATCGACGAGTTCGAACTCGACGACCCGGGCGACACGATGGTGATGTCCCGATTGCTGGGCGAGCTGGTCGCGAGCGGATCACGGATCGCCGCCACGTCGAACACGCCGCCGCACGCGCTGGGTGAGGGCCGATTCGCGTCACAAGACTTCTTGCGCGAGATCAACGCGCTCGCCGACCGCTTCATGACCGTCCGCATCGACGGCGAGGACTACCGCAAGCGTGACATCGAGGGTCACGCGGTCGCGCTCACCGACGACGAATTCACTGCGCGCATCGCGGCCGAGGGTGACGGCGTCACTGTCGACGGCTTCCGCGACGTGCTGCGACACCTGTCGACCGTGCACCCGAGCCGCTATATCGGCTTGATCGATGGCATCCACGCCGTCGGAGTGCGTGACGTCGAGGTGCTGCACAACCAGACCGATGCTCTGAGGCTCGTCGCCTTCGTCGACCGGCTGTACGACGCGCAAGTGCGCATCCATGCCACAGGGGTACCGCTCGATCAGGTTTTCTCTGATGAGATGCTGGCGGGCGGCTACCGCAAGAAATATCTCCGGGCCACGTCGCGCATGATTGCGCTCACCTCGATGGCCGGAGAGCCCGTCACTCTGTGACCCTTGCCCCGGTTTCGAGAGGCTGGGTGTGCACTGTGCGTCAGCGGATTGCCTAGCGGGTACGCTGGAATCTGGTGTGCCGGGAAGCCTGGTCGGCGTGCGGAGCGCGAGTCACACGCTCCGTCTACACCGTCGATCCGGCGGTGCGACTAATGCTGCCCCTCTCGAGGAGATCATGACCCCCGCGTGCCCCCGCAAGGCGACGACGCTGTGATGCTCACAGCGTTGCTCGCAGCCACGCTCGCGGTGGTGGTCATCACGATGGTCGCCACGGTCGTGATCGGACGCAACGCAGGATGGGTTGCCGCCGCCGGGCTCGCCGGGCTCGCGCTGCTCGTCGGCCTGCGGCTTCCTGAGTTGGTCGAGGGGTCGGGCGTCGTGCGCGAGGTGGTGCCCTGGTTGCCGTCGCTCGACGTCGCCCTGCGCCTTCGTCTTGACGGCCTTGCGGCGCTGTTTCTCATCATCGTGCTCGGCGTCGGCGCCCTGGTCATGGCGTATTCCGCTCGCTACCTCTCCGACATGACCGTTCACCGGCACACGGGCTATTTCGCCTGGATGCTCTTGTTCGCGTTCTCGATGACGGGGCTCGTTCTCGCCGACGACCTCGTACTGCTCTTCGTGTTCTGGGAGCTCA
>JBBQKE010000272.1:0-2875 GCA_038326585.1 Actinomycetales bacterium
GGTAGGCGGCTCGGCGCACGAGCAGACCGGCCTCACCCATCGCGAGCACATCGCTCGTACGGTCATACTGCGCCTGGTCGAGCTCGCGCTCGGCGAAGGCGATCGAGGCGCCGTACTGCGTCATGGTCTCGCCATAGCCCGCAATGACCGTCGGATGCTCGGCCTCGAGTTGCTTGGGCCCCGCAGCCGCGACCGAGGGCGCGATCTCGACTGCCCCGAGAAGACGCTCGAGGGCGCGCGGGTCTGGCGTGGTGTCGTGACGCAACAGCCACAGCCATTCGTCGACTCCGCCATAGGGCGAGTTCGAGGGCTCGACGGTCGGCACGGCGCCCAGAGCTCGGTGCACGAGCTCACCGAACGCGACCGAGGTTCCGGCGCTGACGAACTGGCTGGGCGCGGCGGCACTCAACTGGGTGGTGGTGGTGTCGTCGCCAGCCGCGTCGACGACCACGAGAAGATCGGGGTGGCGTGACTGCGCCGCCAGGGCATCGAGAGTCTGCTGCAATACGTCGCCACCCCGACGGGCGACGACAATCGCGATGACTCGAGGTTGCATTTACGCGCGGCGACGAAGTTTGCGGCGCTCGCGCTCGCTCAGACCGCCCCAGATGCCGAAGCGCTCGTCGTTCTGCAACGCATACTCGAGGCACTCAGACTTGACCTCGCACGTCGTGCAGATCTTCTTGGCGTCACGCGTCGAGCCGCCTTTTTCGGGGAAGAAGGCTTCGGGGTCGGTCTGCGCGCAGAGTGCGTCGGCCTGCCATGACAGCGCGTTCTCGTCGTCGACGGCCGAACGGCGGCGCACACCCGGAACCCCGAGTCGAACAGGGTCGACGAACCAATCGCCTGGAACGGTGTTCCGGTACTCGCTCATCGTCATTCCCCTATCCCCCACACGACCCCCGTTGCATGGGATGCCCTAATTACACTCGTGTCATTCGCTCACGTCAAGTCTCGGGATGGTAGAAGGTTCGACCACGTATCCAGGGTTGCGACGCGCCGTGAAAACCAGTAGGGGCGGAAGAAAGTCACCGTTCTCCCGCCCCCACTGGATAAGTTGATGCTAAGCAGAGGGTGCCGAACAGCACGCGATCGCTCAGCACCGCAGTGCCCCCGATGCCATAGACCTCGCGCACGAACAGATCGGAGATGTCGAAGAAGACGTCTTCGCTCAAGCACCGCTGCTCGCTCAAGTAGATCGGCGAACCGAACGCCGCCGCGACCGGCCCGCCCGCGAGCGCATCGGCGAAGCCCCGGCCCGTCGCGAGGAAGGCGTAGTCGGGGGCGAGGCCCGTGAAGAACTGCGCGTTGATGAGGCGCGCGGTCTCGAAGCGGTCGGCGCCGCCGAGGCGCAGAACCTCGGGGTCACCGGGCAGGTTGACGAGGCCGTTGGCGATTCCGGACGACACGCTCGCCGTGCCACCCGCGATCGCGATGACACCGGGGTCCATGCTCGTGAGGAAGGTGCGCGACGCGGTGTCGAGCGAGCTGCGCGAACCGTCGACGAGCACGACCGCTCCAGAACGGGTCGCGACGGCCGCACCGGCAGCGAGGGCATCGGGAAAGTTGCGACCGGTTGCAATGGCGACAGAATCGACGCCGTCGACCCAGACGTACCCGACGACAGCGCGCGAGGTCGCGTAGCGGTCGACGCCCGAGATGCGCACGACCTCGGCGTTGACCTGGTCGCCCACTTGCCGGGCAACCCGCGCGCTGACGGCACTCGTGCCGCCCACGATGACGACGCGAGAGGGGTCGAGGCGTCGCAGTTCGGCCGCGACCACAGACGGCAGAGAGTTCGGCTGCGTCAGCAGCAGCACCCCGCCTTCGTAGGCCGCTGCCGGCCCCGCCGACAGGGCGTCGGCGTAGCCGACGCCGCTCACGAGGTAGACGACATCGACACCGGCGTCGCCCGTGACGCTCTGCGAGAGCGCGACCGACGTGGAGTAGCGGTCAGCGCCGGCGATGCGGCCGGATTCGATGGTGTGCGCGGAGATCGTGATCGGGTCAAGCGTGTATCCCACGCCGTCGCTGAACGTGAAGTCATCCGCTTCCCACCAGAAGTCCCCGTCGAGGTAGTACGCCTTGCCAGGCTGGCCCGAGACATTGGCGACCACCTGAATGCGGTAGGTGCCCGCGGTCAGGTTCGACGCGGTGAAATCACCATCCAGGTCGAACACGCTCGTGGTGTCTTCGAAGAAATAGCGTCCCGACTCCAAGCGCCAGAAGGTCACCACCGCCTCTCCGGTGACCGCAGGCACGGCGCTGCCACCGCCGATCGGCGCGATCAGCACTCGGCCGGTCACATCACCCGCGGCCGTGGCCTCGACGTCAGGCGCGGGCGTCAGCACGCGATCGCCCTCGAGCAGGGCTTCGGCGGGAGTGAGCGTGACCCCGATGGAGTCGGCTCCGCGCTCAGCGGTCTCGAGCTGCACCGTCTCGAGGTCGACGTCGTCGACCGCATGGGCGGGTGCAATGGCGAGGGGCACCATCAGGGCTGCTGCCATGAGGGGCAGCGTCAAGCGGGCAAGGCGTGAGGTGTTCACGGCGCTCCGTTTCGGTTCAGGAGCGCGAACGCTCAGAGTGGTTACCTGAGCATAAGTCGAGAAGGCGAATGCGTGATGCCCCTTTTTCGGGGGCACGCTGCACTCGGTCGGCGTGCGGGTGGCTCGACCGGTCTGATCTCTTAGGGGAGGCCGAGCGCCGACCGCAGAGTCGTGAGGTCGTCTGACACCGCCCGCTCCGTCGACGTGGGTGCGGGGAAAGCTGTCGGAGCAGCACTCGCCGAGACCGCGCAGACGTCTCCCCGGCTGACGCGCTCAGAAACCGCGCTGGTTCCCCCGAGGATCACGACGACGGCGGCGCGCACCTCGGT
>JBBQKE010000273.1:0-2874 GCA_038326585.1 Actinomycetales bacterium
GCCCTCCGCTTCGGCGCGATCGACCACCCCGACACGGCTCGCGTCGTGCCGGGGGTCGTGAGCGGCATCAGCCACTACGGCAACTGCCTGGGGCTGCCCAACATCGGCGGCGAGACGGTGTTCGACGCGGTGTATCAGGCCAACCCGCTCGTCAACGCGCTGGCAGTGGGGGCACTGCGACACGAAGACCTGCACTTGGCGAACGCCCGCGGCGTCGGCAACAAGGTCGTGTTGTTCGGCGCGCGCACGGGCGGCGACGGCATCGGCGGGGCATCCATCCTTGCGAGCGACACCTTTAGCGAAGGCGGCCCCACCAAGCGGCCCGCGGTGCAGGTCGGCGACCCGTTTGCCGAGAAGGTGCTCATCGAGTGCTGCCTCGAGTTGTATCGCGGCGAGCTCGTCGAGGGCATCCAAGATTTGGGCGCCGCCGGCATCTCGTGCGCGACCAGCGAGCTCGCAAGCAATGGCGATGGCGGCATGATCGTCGACCTCGACGCGGTGCTGTTGCGCGACCCCTCGCTCACCGCCGAAGAGATTCTCATGAGCGAGAGCCAAGAGCGCATGATGGCGATCGTGCACCCCGACAAGCTCGAGGCGTTCCTCGCCGTGACGGCGAAATGGGATGTCGAGACGAGCGTGCTCGGCGAGGTCACCGACACAGGGCGGCTCATTATCGACTGGCAGGGCGAGCGCATCGTCGACGTCGACCCGAAGACGGTCGCGATCGACAGCCCTGTCTATCACCGCCCGTTCGCGCGGCCCGCGTGGCAAGACGCGCTGCAGGCCGACACGACCGCCCACCTCGAGCGGCCGGCCGACGACGAGGCCCTGCGCGCTCAGGCGCTGCAGGTGCTCGCCGGCCCGAACCTCGCCGACACCGCGTGGATCACCGACCAGTACGACTACTACGTCATGGGCAACACCGCGCTCGCGACGCCCGACGACGCGGGCATGATCCGCATCGACGAGGTCAGCGGCCTCGGCGTCGCGCTCGCCACTGACGCGAACGGCCGATACTGCCAGCTCGACCCCTACGTCGGCGCGCAACTCGCCTTGTCAGAGGCCTACCGCAACGTCGCGGCATCCGGTGCGGTGCCTCGCGCGGTGAGCGACTGCCTCAACTTCGGCAGCCCTGAGAACCCCGACGTCATGTGGCAGTTCGAGCGCGCCGTCACGGGTCTCGCCGACGCGTGCCTCGAGCTGGGCATCCCGGTCACGGGCGGCAACGTCTCGTTCTACAACCAGACCGGCGATGTTCCCATCCACCCGACCCCCGTCGTCGCCGTGCTGGGCGTCATCGACCACGTCGACCGCCGCTTGCCCTCGGGCTGGCAAGACGAGGGCGAGAACCTCTACCTGCTGGGCACGACGCGCGACGAGCTCGACGGCTCGGTGTGGGCCGACGTCGTGCACGGCCACCTCGGCGGGCTGCCGCCGCAGGTCGACCTCGCGGCCGAGCGCAACCTCGCAGGACTCATGGCTGCGGCCGCTGAAGAGGCTCTCGTGACGAGCGCACACGACCTCTCTGAGGGCGGTCTGCTCGCGACCCTCGCCGAGGGCGTGCTGCGCTTCGGTCTCGGCGCCCGCGTCTGGATCGACGAGCTCATGGAGCGCGATGGGGTGGATGCTCTCGCCGCTCTGCTCTCAGAGTCGCAGGCCCGCGTGCTCGTGTCGGTGGCCCGCGAAGACGACGTCAAGTTCCGCGGGCTCTGCGAGGGCCGCGACGTGCCCGTGCTGCGCATCGGCGTGACCGACAGCGAAATCGATGGTCTCGACGTGCAAAACCGCTTCGCGCTCACGCTCGCCGAGCTGAACCACGCGCACCGCGACACCCTGCCCGCCCGCTTCGGTCCGGTCGTCGGGGGCTAATTCTGCACCTGCCAGGCGATGTCGACCGGTCGAAAAACGGCATAGCACTCCGGCTCGACGCCTGCTGCGACCGCGTCTGCGGCAAAGCTGTAGTCGATCACGTCACCCGCATCGTCAACATCCACGAGTTCGTAACCCCCCAGGCTCATGCACTCCGCGAATTGCTCAAACGCGAGGCGGTACTCGCCCTCGGTCACGGTGACGTCTGCGCAACCGGCAATCGTGAATGCGACGGCTACGACGCCGCCCATTAACCCGGCCAATCGATCAGGCAATGCTTGCTCCAGTCGCCCATTCCTCATGTTGCCGTCGAGAGAACGGTACGTTGAGTATGCGCGCGCGTCTACTCCTCGTCGGTCACCGCCGGCTGGGTCGGCCACAGCCGTCTGGAAAGCCGGCACCCGCCCGAGCGGCGCATCGGCATGACCGACAGCGAGATCGACGGGCATGAAACCAGACAAAGCTTTCGGCAGTGACTGAAGGTGCGGCCGATAGGCTCGCGACCGTGACTTCGACGGCAGACACCACCGCTGGCCTCTCTCTCGCCGATGTTCGGCATCGCACCGAACTCGGCCAGACCAACGTCATGCCGAGCGACACCGGTCGCTCGTTCTGGCGCATCATGCAGGCCAACCTGTTCACGCTCTTCAACCTCATCGTGGGCGGCAGCTTCGCTCTGCTGCTCGCGCTCGGCTACTGGCAAGACGCGCTCTTCGGCTTCTTCGTGATCGCCAACGTCGTCATCGGGGTGGCGCAAGAGTTCCGGGCCAAGCTCACCCTCAGCCGCCTCGCGGTGCTCAACGCTCCGAAAGCGCGGGTCATGCGTGACGGTTCCGTCACCGAGATTCGCGTCGGCGAGGTCGTCATCGACGACCTCTTCGTGCTCTCCGCCGGCGACCAGGTCACGGCCGATGCCGTCGTGCTCGAGAGCCACGGCCTCGACATCGACGAGTCGCTGCTGACGGGCGAGGCTGACCCGGTCTCGTCGTCCGCCGGGCGCGAGCT
>JBBQKE010000274.1:0-2871 GCA_038326585.1 Actinomycetales bacterium
AGCGATGCCGGGCTACCGACAAACCCGCCAGCAACGTGGCGACACGAACCGCAACACAGCGTCACACAGGGCCCCAGCGCGGGTGAATCAGCTGCGAGCCGTCTCCGAAATCGATCCGAGCAGCCCGTTCACGAACGGTGCGCTGTCGTCCGTTGACAGAACGCTCGCCAGCTCGATCGCTTCGGCAATAGCGACGGCAGCAGGAATCTCAGGGTTGTACTGAAGCTCCCAGACGGCCAACCGCAGAATCGCGCGATCGACGACGGGCATGCGCGCGAGAGTCCACCCCACGGCATGGGTCTCGATGAGCGAGTCGATCTCGCTGCGGTTCTCGTCGACACCGCGGACGATCTGCTCGGCATAGGGCCAACTCGACGCACGCTGGGGCATCGCCGCGGCACGCCGCGTCTCTTCATCGAGCACCTCGGCGATCGGCACCTGGCGCACATCGGCGATATAGAGCATGTCGAGGGCGCGCTTGCGGGCTTTGCTGCGAGCGCTCACTACTCGTTCACGCGACCGAGGTAGTCCCCACTGCGGGTGTCGACCTTGACCTTGGTGCCCGTTTCGAGGAACAACGGCACCTGAATCTCGTAGCCTGTCTCGAGCGTGGCCGGCTTGGTGCCGCCCGTCGAACGGTCTCCCTGCAGGCCCGGTTCGGTGTAGGTGACCTCGAGCACGACCGAGGCTGGCAGATCGAGGTAGAGCGCTGCGCCCTCGTGCATCGCGATCGTCACCTGCTGGTTCTCGAGCATGAAGTTCGCGGCATCGCCAACCACGGTCGCGGGCACGATGACCTGCTCGTAGTCGGTGGTGTCCATGAACACGTAGTCGGCGCCGTCTTGGTAGAGGTAGGTGTAGTCGCGGCGATCGACGGTCGCGAAGTCGACCTTCGTGCCGGCGTTGAAGGTCTTGTCGACCACTTTGCCGCTCATGACATTGCGCATCTTGGTGCGCACGAACGCACCACCCTTGCCCGGCTTGACATGCTGGAACTCGATGACGTTCCACAACTGACCGTCGAGGTTGAGCACACTGCCGTTCTTGATGTCGTTCGTCGTCGCCATGAGGGTGAGGGTTCCGTTCCGGTGGAGAGCACGCTTTTCCGGCGCGCAAGTGCGCCGCCGAGGAAGTCTAGTCGACCGAGTTCCGTGCGGAGAGCGGCCGTACAGCCCCGACTTATCGCAACAGGTGATCGAGCGCGAGGCGGTACGACGACGTTCCGAACCCGGCGATGACCCCTGTGGCCACCCCTGAGATGACGCTCGTGTGTCGAAACTCTTCACGCGCGTGAGGGTTCGACAGGTGAACCTCGATCACGGGAACACCCGCTTCGGTCACGAGAGCCACGGCGTCGCGCAGCGCATATGAGTAGTGCGTGAAGGCGGCGGGGTTCAGAATGACGGGGGTGCGGGTATCCACTGCCTCGTGCAGCCAGCCGATCAGCTCTGCCTCATCGTTCGACTGCCGCAGGTCGATTTCGGCACCGCCCGACACTTCGCTCAGCGAAAGCCTCAGGTCGTCGAGCGTCGCGGTGCCGTAGATCTCGGGCTCGCGCGTGCCGAGCCGGTTGAGATTGGGCCCGTTGAGCACGAGCACGCGATCGACGGTCATGCGCACACCCTACCGACTGGCAGGGTCACTCCCCCACCTCTTGATAGGCCGCGAAGAGCATCGACTCGTCGGTGCCGTTGAGCACGCGCGGTCGGGCCACATCGTCGAGCACGATGAAGCGCAGCATGCCCGCACGCGCCTTCTTGTCGCGCTGCATCGTCGCGAGCAAGGTCTTCCATCGCCCGAGCGGGTAGCCGGTGGGCAGCGTCAGCGAGGCCAGGATGCGCCGAGTGCGATCGACCTGCTCGGCCGGCAGCGACCCGGCCAGGTGAGAGAGCTCGGCCGCGAAGACCATGCCGATCGCGATCGCTGCGCCGTGGCGCCAGCGGTAGCGCTCGGCGTGCTCGATCGCGTGACCGAGCGTGTGGCCGTAGTTCAGAATCTCGCGACGTCCCTGCTCGGTGAAGTCGTCGCTCACCACGGCAGCCTTGACGCGAATGCTGCGCTCGATGAGCTCGCGGAACACTGGGCTCGTGCGATCGGTCGCGACCTCGACATCGGCCTCGAGCAGGTCGAGAATCACCGGGTCGGCGATGAAGCCGCACTTCACGACCTCGGCGAAGCCCGCAAGAATCTCGTTCTGCGGCAGGCCGTCGAGCAGATCGAGGTCGACGAGCACGGCGGTGGGTGCCCAGAAGGCGCCGACCAGATTCTTGCCTTCCGCCGTGTTGATGCCCGTCTTGCCGCCGACCGCGGCGTCCACCATGCCGAGCACGGTGGTGGGCACCTGCACGAGTGGCACGCCGCGCAGCCAGGTCGCCGCGACGAAACCGGCGAGGTCAGTCGTCGCGCCTCCGCCGAGCCCGAGCACGGCATCCGTTCGCGTGAAGTCGGTTTGCCCCATGATCTGCCAGCAGAAGGCGGCGACCTCGACACGCTTGGCCCCTTCTGCATCGGGAACCTCGGCGAGCAGCACCTCGACTCGGCCGGCGAATTGCTCGCGCAACGCCTCGGCCCGAGCCGCGAGCGGGGGTGCGTGCACGACGAGCAGCTTCGCGACCGTCGGCGGCAGTACCGCGCTGAGCTCATCGAGCGCTCCCGGCCCGACGATGACGCCGTAGGCGCCTTCCCCGGTGACGGGAATGACAGTGTGGGAGGTCATGGTGCTCCTTCGATCAGCTCGTGGTGCCGCACCCAGTCGGCGACCTCCTCAGCGATGTGGTCGATCGGGCGAGACGAGGTGTCCCACGTTGCCTGCGCGAGCGCGTGGTAGGTAGGCATGCGCCCCTCGACGAGTCGCACCCAGGCGTCGATACC
>JBBQKE010000275.1:0-2867 GCA_038326585.1 Actinomycetales bacterium
GCACGCCGTCAGCAAGACCGTGCGACTCGAACCGGCGCTGCGTTCCCGAGAAGCCGTCGAGGGCCGCCACAGCCTCGGCAGCATCGATACCGAGTCCGATGAGCATTGCGACAACACCCGCGGCGTTGAGCGCGTTGTGACGGCCGGGCACAGCGAGTGCCCCCTCGTAACGACCTCCGTCGACCTCGACCGCGTAGCGGATCGGGCCCTCGTCAGAGACGAAGATGAGGCGAACGTCGGCGCCGACCGCCTCGCCGAAGGTCAGCACACGAACACTGGGGTCGAGCCGTTCTCGCACGCGAACCGTGCCGGCATCGTCGGCAGACAGCACGACGAACTCGCGCACGCCCGCGGCGAACTCGACAAAGGCATCGGCCAGGGCATCCGCACTGCCGTAGTGATCGAGGTGATCGGTGTCGATATTCGTGACGATGCCGATCGCCGTGTCGTACATGAGGAATGAGCCATCTGACTCATCGGCCTCGACGACGAAGAGATCACCCTCTCCCCAGGCGGCACTCGTGCCCGCGCCCTGGATGACGGCTCCGTTGACGAAGCTCGGGTCTCGGTCGAGCGCGCGTAGGGCAGTGACGAGCATGGCGGTCGTCGTCGACTTGCCGTGTGCGCCTGCCACAGACATCAGGCGCTCGTTGCGCACCAACCAGGCGAGCGCGTTCGCCCGGTGCAGCACAGGCAGCTGACGCCGGAGCGCCTCTTGATACTCGGGGTTGTCGAGCCACAGAGCACCGGTGACCACGAGCGTGTCGGCGTCGCCGACGTGGCGGGCATCGTGGCCGATCTGAACGTCGATGCCGAGCTCACGCAGGGCACTCACCGTTGCCGACTCCGACCGATCCGAACCCGTGACCGAGATGCCGCGGGCGTGCATCATGCGCGCGATACCGCTCATTCCCGAACCGCCGATGCCCACGAAGTGAACGCGCCCCAGTGAGTCGGGAAGAACGAGAGTGGGGTCAGGCTTGATCATCGCGGTTCACCCTACGCGCTTCGTCGATGCACGATGCTCACGCACGAGAGCCAGCAACTCGGCCGCTCCGTCGAGGCGGTCGAGCGACTGAGCGGCCGCCGCCATATGGGCGATCGCCGCGCGATCACTCAGGAGCGGGACGAGGTCATCGGCGACCCATTGCGCACCGACGAGTGCGTCGTCCACAAGTCTCGCTGCACCTGCGGCGACGAGCCCGCGCGCATTGAGCCGTTGCTCACCGTTGCCGGCGGCGTAGGGCACGAGTACAGCCGGCAGTGCGATCGCGGTGAGCTCGCTCACGGTCGCTGAGCCGGCGCGGCAGAACGCCAGATCGGCTGCGGCGAACGCGAGATCCATGCGGTCGCAGTAAGTGAGACTGACGAAGCCCTCCAGTTCGGGATCGTCGCCACCCCGACCGTTTCCCGTCAGGTGCACGACCTGCCAGCCGGTGCCCAGGATGCGCGTCGCGGTGGCACTCATCGTCTCGTTGAGGCGGCGGGCGCCCGTTGACCCGCCGGTGACCAAGAGCACGGGCCGCGCGGGATCGAGACCGAAATAGCGCATCGCTTCGGGGCGCAAAGCCGCACGATCGAGCGTGACGATTTCGCGGCGGAGGGGCATACCGACGACGCGAGCGTTGCGCATCGGCGTGCCTTCGAACGTCACGCCGACCGCAGCCCCCAAACGCGCGGCGAGCTTGTTCGCGATACCGGGGCGCGCGTTCGCCTCGTGCGCGATCATGGGCACGCGTTCGAGTCGCGCAGCGAGATAGGCAGGCGCCGAGGCGTAGCCACCGAAACCCACGACGACGTCAACGCCCCGGTCACGAATGATTGCTCGCGTGCGCCGCACCGCATCACGAAAGCGGCTCGGAAACCGCAGCGCATCCCGATTGAGCCGTCGGGGAAACGGCACCCGCGGAATGGTCAACAGCTCGAAGCCGCGCTCGGGAACCAGCCGCGCCTCCAGGCCTTCGGCGGTGCCCAGCACGATGATCGTGGCATCAGGCTCGTCGTCGGTCCAGTACTCGGCGAGAGCGAGCAGGGGGTTCACATGGCCCGCGGTGCCCCCGCCCGCGAGCAGGGCGGTCGTCATGCCGACCCGACGGCGCGGGGCGCACTGGGCCGGCTGCGCGCCAGTGACAGGACCATACCGATTCCGACGAGAGACGAGACCAGGGCCGTGCCACCGGCAGAGATGAACGGCAGCGGCACACCGAGCACCGGCAACAGTCCGAGCACGACGGCGATGTTCACGAACGCCTGCCCGATGATCCAGGCGAGCACGGCGCCCGTGGCAATGCGGCGGAACGGGTCGGTGTGGCCACGGACGAGGCGGATGAGCCCTACCGCGAGCACGGCATACAGCGCCAGCACGACGAGCGCGCCCACCAGCCCGAGCTCTTCGCCGATGATCGCGAAGATGAAGTCGCTCTCGGCGTGCGGCAGCCAGCGCCACTTGGCCGCAGAGTTGCCGAGCCCTTGGCCGAACACGCCTCCTGACCCCATCGCCCAGAGCGCGTGGATCGACTGCCAGCAGGTGAGCTCGTAGTCCTCTGGCGTGCACCCGTTCAGCCACACGCTGATGCGGTCGGAGCGCGACGAGCTCGAGAATGCGAAGAGCACCCCGGCGATGCCCAGACCGATCACCATGACAGCGAGCCTGCCGAGCGGTGCGCCCGCGAAGAAGAGTGCGGCGAGAACGATGACGACCATGATGGATGCGGTGCCGAGGTCTTGGCCCACGAGAACCATCGCGATCGCGAGACCGGAGATCGGGATCGCCGGGATCAGCACGCTCCGCCAGTCGGTGAAGCCATCGGCACGGTCGGCGAGAACGGTCGCGAGCCAGATGACGAGCGCGAACTTGACGAACTCGC
>JBBQKE010000276.1:0-2862 GCA_038326585.1 Actinomycetales bacterium
CCGACCGCATCTTCTGAGGATCACAGTGACTACTCCTGCACCGTTCGGCCTGCTGCTCGACGTCGACGGCCCGATCGCGAGCCCGATCGAGCGCCGCATCGCGATCGACTCGATCCTCGATGACCTGCTGACGCTCGCTGCAGCGGGCATCCCGATCGCGTTCATCACCGGCCGCAGCGATGCGTTCATGCGTGAGCAGGTGGTGGAGCGCCTCGTGGCCGGCGGTCTGGATGCTCGCTCGCACGTCTTCGGTGTCTTCGAGAAGGGCGGCTGCTGGGCGCCCGTGACCCCCGAGGGGCTCGGCGAGCTCGAGATCGACGAGTCCCTGGCGATTCCTGCCGCCGTGCGCGCGGCAGTCGAGGGGCTCGCGCGCGAGCGCTACGCCGACACGATGTTCGTCGACGAAGCGAAGCACGTCATGATCTCGCTCGAGGCGAGTGTCGACGTATCGCCGGACGAGTACCAGGCGGCGCAGTCGCACTATCAGGACGAGGTCTTCGCGCTCATGAGCGGGCTCGAGCTCGGCGTGCGGTACGGCGATCGCGAGAATCCCGATGCCGACGGAGACGTGCCGTGGCGCATCGACCCGACGATCATCTCGACCGACGTCGAGTCGGTGCACCTCGACAAAGACCGCGGAGCCGATCGAGCCCTCGACTGGTTCGCCGCACGCGGCGTGACCGCTGAGCGCTGGTGGTCTGTCGGAGACTCGCGTTCGGACTACTTGATGGCCGACGCGGTGCATGCGCGGGGCATCCCGGTCACCCACGTCGATGTTCGGCCCGCCGATGGGGTGCTCGAGCGCCCGTACGAGGTCGCGACCGAGCCGGGGCTCGTGAACGATGCGGCGGGTGCGGCGTTTGTGCGGCGGCGGGTCGCAGAGCTCGGCTGAGGGCGTGCGGACTCAGCGCATGCGCGCGTCGTCGACGAGAAAACGAGCCACCTTTCCGGTCAGGCGCGGGTAGGCCTGACGCAACGCTACGACAGCCTGCTCAGGGTCAGTTTTCGGATCGATCTTGCGCTTCTTGAGCACCTCGGCTGTCCACGTGCGGGCGCTCGGCGGGGCGCCCATCGTGGTCGAGAAGTCGTCGAACATCTGCTGCAACCGCACGTGCGGGTCTTCGCGGTCTCCGAAGATCTTGGCTGCGAACTCGCTCTGCATGGGCATCCTCCTCGTCGCGTGTCGTGCCTCTATCGTCTCGGAGACGCGGGCTGTGCGGGCGGGATGCGGAGGAACTGCTCAGGATGCGCCTGGGGTTGCGGGAACCGAAACGGCCGTGCCGGACACTACAGGGTATGGATGCCCTTCCTGACGATGCCGACCGCGACGACTGGTCGCAGGCGCGGCACGGAGCCGGTGAGGCATTCGGCCGCATCTTCGATCGGCACCGCGACCGTGTCTACCGGCACGTGGTGCGACTCGTGCCGGTCATGGCCGACGCCGACGATGCGGTGGCGATCACATTCTTGGAGGCCTGGCGACGTCGGTCGAATGCTCGGCTCGTCGACGGCTCGCTGCTGCCCTGGCTGCTCGTCACGGCGACGAAGGTGACCCAGAATCTCACCCGCAGCGCCCGTCGACATCGCGCGTTGCTCGCGAAGCTGCCGGTCGATGATCACGCTCGCGATCACGCCGAACGCGTCGATGACGGGCCGGCGAGTGCGGCCCTACGCGAACTGCCGCTCGCCGATCGCCACGTGATCACCCTCTGCGTGCTCGAAGGGCTCACCGACCGTGAGACCGCGCTCGTGCTCGATCTGCCGGTGGGCACCGTGAAGTCGCGACTCTCTCGGGCCAAACGGCGGCTCGCTGCTTCGCTCGGCACACACCCTCATGCACTCGCTCGACTGAATGGAGCCGCACATGACGCCTGACACTTCTCGTCAAGAGTCACAACGACAGCACGCACTGCGTGCAGAGCTCGTCGACCTTGTCGCGGCGACGCCGCCTCGTCCTCGCGCGGCTCATCCAGTAGCGATCACAGTGGGTGCTCTCTTGGCCTTCTCTCTTGCGGGGGCGACAACCGGTGCCGCCGTAGCGGCAACCGGCATCCTGACGCCTCGTTCCTCGACCACTGTCGACGTCGCACAGCTGCTCAATGACGTATTCGTGGGTGAGGTCGAGGGTGATCCGCCGCCCCTGGTGGTTACGGCGACGGGGACTACGGAGGTCACCGTCGGCACCCGCCCCGCCGGCGCCGAATCGCTGAGCGTCGGTGTCTCGTGCCTCGACCCTGGGCGGTTCGAGATCGGGGTCAACGGAGTTGTCAATTCGTGGCTGGAGTGCGAAGAAGGTGGTGGAGGCTTCGGAGAGCAGCGATATGAAGTGAATGGTGCGGGTCCGCACACTGTCTCGGTCGTGGGTACAGCGGGGGCCGAGTACGTCATCCGCGTGACATGGTCGCCCTTGCCCATCGCTCCCCCACTGTCAGATGCGCAAGAGGATGCCATTTCCGACGGCGTTATCACTCGGGAAGAGTACGAAGCTGGCTTTGATCGATATGTCGATTGCATGGCAGCGGCGGGGTGGACAGTCGATGCGATCGATCGGGATGCCCCGGTCATTGAGTATCGATTCGAGGGCGCCGGGGTCGATGCTGACTTCCTCTGCTACTAGGTGGAGTTCTATCGCATCGACTCCACCTGGCAGGTGTCGCAGGAGTAGGCGCCTCCGACGAAGGTCGACCGCACCCTCCTGCATTAGCTCTCTGCAGACTTCAACGGATGCTGAAGATCGTGATGCTGGTTCGCGTTGTTCCGCATCCGCTGAAGCCTGCGCGGGGTGTGGCCCGGGCGCTGTTGGCGACACGCCGGGCGAATGTCGGTGCAGGTTGCCATATTCGAACGTATGTTCGATCATGG
>JBBQKE010000277.1:0-2859 GCA_038326585.1 Actinomycetales bacterium
GGGCACCCGATCGGCAAGGGTGATGGCGACGTAGGGGTAGGTCTTGTCATCGCGGAACTTCACGTTGAAGGGCGGGGCGAACTCTTTGATCCAGGTGTACTCGAGCGACAGCGCCTCGAGCTCGCTCCCGACGACCGTCCACTCGACCCCCTGCGCCGTCGTGACCATGCGTCGTGTGCGTTCGTGCAGGCTCGTGACCGGCTGGAAGTAATTGCTCAGCCGGCTGCGCAGGTTCTTGGCCTTGCCGACATAGAGAACACGGCCCGCAGCGTCGAGAAAGCGGTAGACACCGGGCTCGGTCGGAATCTCGCCGCGTTTCGGGCGCCACTCATCCCGCGTCGGCACCTAGGCCCCCAAGACCTCGGTCAGCATCTCGCGGAGGAAGGTGCCGGTGTGGCTCTCGCGGACGGTGGCAATGTGCTCGGGGGTGCCCGTCGCCATCACCTGACCGCCGCCCGCACCACCCTCGGGGCCCAGATCGATGACCCAGTCGGCGGCCCGAATCACATCGAGGTTGTGCTCGATGACGATCACCGTATTTCCTTTGTCGACAAGCCCGTTCAACACCATGAGCAGCTTGCGCACGTCTTCGAAGTGCAGCCCCGTGGTGGGCTCATCGAGCACGTACACGCTGCGCCCATTCGAACGCTTCTGCAACTCGGTGGCGAGCTTCACGCGCTGCGCCTCGCCGCCCGAGAGTGTCGTGGCGCTCTGCCCCAGCCGCACATAGCCGAGACCGACATCGACGAGAGTCTTCAGAAAGCGATGGATGGCCGAAATGGGCTCGAAGAACTCCGCAGCCTCCTCGATCGGCATGTCAAGCACCTCGGCGATGTTCTTGCCCTTGTAGTGCACCGTGAGCGTGTCGCGGTTGTAGCGAGCGCCACCGCACACCTCGCACGCGACATAGACATCGGGCAGAAAGTTCATTTCGATCTTGATCGTGCCGTCGCCCGCGCAGTTCTCGCAACGGCCGCCCTTGACGTTGAAGCTGAAGCGACCGGGCAGATAGCCGCGCGCCTTTGCCTCGAGCGTCTCGGCGAACAACGTGCGAATGCGATCAAACACACCCGTGTAGGTCGCGGGGTTCGAGCGCGGAGTGCGACCGATCGGCGCCTGGTCGACGTGCACGACCTTGTCGAGGTGCTCAAGGCCGGTCACCCTCACGTGCTTGCCGGGCACTTGCCGAGCACCGTTGAGCTTGTTGGCGAGCACCTTGTAGAGAATGTCGTTGACGAGAGACGACTTGCCCGAGCCGCTCACCCCCGTGACCGCGACGAAAGCCCCGAGGGGAAACTCGACCGTGACGTTCTGCAGATTGTTGGCCTTGGCCCCGTCGACAGTCAGCACACGGTCGTGGTTGATCGGGCGCCGGCTGACTTCGTCGACGACGCGCCGCCGACCCGCGAGATAGTCACCGGTGATCGAGGCGGGATTCGCGATGAGCCCCGCGTACGAGCCAGAGTGCACCACTCGACCGCCGTGCTCCCCCGCACCCGGCCCGATGTCGACGATCCAATCGGCCGTGCGGATGGTGTCTTCGTCGTGCTCGACCACGATCAGCGTGTTGCCGAGGTTCTTGAGCTTCACGAGCGTGTCGATCAAACGCCGATTGTCGCGCTGGTGCAGACCGATGCTGGGCTCGTCGAGCACGTAGAGCACGCCCGTGAGGCCCGACCCGATCTGCGTCGCCAGACGGATGCGCTGCGCCTCACCGCCCGACAGGGTGCCGGCGGCGCGCGCCATGCTGAGATAGCCCAAACCGACCTCGAGCAAGAACTCGAGTCGCGCGCGAATCTCGCGCAACACCGCCGCCGCGATCGCGGCCTCGCGCTCTGTGAGCGTGATGGTCTGCATGAACGCATAGGCGTCGAACAAGCTGAGCTCGGCGACCGATGAGATGCTGCGGCCGTCGACGGTGACGGCCAGAACTTCGGGCTTGAGGCGAGCACCGTCGCACTCCGAGCAGGGCACCTCGCGCAGATACTCGGCGAACCGCTGCTGCGACCAGTCGCTCTCGGCCTCGGAGTACTTGCGCTCGATGTACGGGATCACGCCCTCGAACCCGGTGGAGTAGGTGACATCGCGGCCGTAGCGGTTGCGCCATTTCACGCGCACATCAAAGTCGTTGCCGTGCAGAATGGCCTGCTGCGTGCTCTCTTCAAGCTCACCCCACGAAGTGTCGAGCGAGAACCCGAGATCGCGGCCGAGACCGCCGAGCAGCTTCTGGAAGTAGCTGTACAGGCCCTTGCCCTGCTGATTCCAGGGCAAGATGACGCCGTCGTTGAGCGAGAGCGATGGGTCACCAACGAGAAGGTCGACGTCGACGGCCATGCGTGTTCCGAGCCCCGAGCAGACAGGGCAGGCACCGAAGGGGGCGTTGAACGAGAAGGTGCGCGGCTCAATCTCGGTGAGCTGCAGGGGGTGCCGGTTGGGGCAGCTGAGACGCTCACTGAAGGTACGGGTGCCGTCTGCGCCGTCGTGATCGTCGAAGTCGATCACGACGAGACCGTCGGCGAGCCCGAGCGCCGTCTCGAGCGAGTCGGTGAGTCGGGTGAGCGCATCGTCGTTCGCCACGAGTCGGTCGACGACCACCGCTATGTCGTGCTTCACCTGCTTCTTGAGGGTGGGCGGCTCGCTGAGCTGCACGACCTCAGAATCGACGACGGCGCGCGCGTAGCCCGATGCCGCCAGTTCGCGGAACAGATCGACGAACTCACCCTTCTTCTGACTGACGACTGGCGCGAGCACCTGAAAGCGCGTGCCCTCCGGGAAGCCCATGATCTGATCGACGATCTGCTCGACCGTCTGCGGGTTGATCGGCTGCATGCACTTGTGGCAGTGCGGCGTGCCGATGCG
>JBBQKE010000278.1:0-2846 GCA_038326585.1 Actinomycetales bacterium
GGCCGGCACGACCGTGACCCACACCGCGGCCGACGGCTCGACCGTCGAGTTGCCCGTCTTCGCAACCGTCGCCGAGGCCATGGCCCAGACCGGCGCGGATGTCTCGATCGCCTTCGTGCCTCCTGCGTTCGCCAAAGACGCCGCCCTCGAAGCCATCGACGCCGGCATCGGCCTGCTCGTCATCATCACCGAGGGCATCCCCGTGCTCGACTCGGCCGAGCTCTGGGCCCACGCGCAGGCCAAGGGCAACGCGACGCGCATCATCGGCCCGAACTGCCCCGGCATCATCACGCCGGGCGAGTCGCTCGTCGGCATCACTCCCGCGAACATCACGGGCAAGGGGCCGATCGGGCTCGTGTCGAAGTCGGGCACTCTGACCTACCAGATGATGTACGAACTGCGCGACCTCGGTTTCTCGACGGCCATCGGCATCGGCGGCGACCCGATCATTGGCACGACGCACATCGATGCTCTCGCGGCCTTCGAAGCCGACCCCGAGACGAAGGCGATCGTCATGATCGGCGAGATCGGCGGCGACGCCGAGGAGCGCGCGGCTGACTTCATTCGCGAGTACGTCACCAAGCCGGTCGTCGGGTACGTCGCGGGCTTCACCGCTCCGGAGGGCAAGACGATGGGCCACGCTGGCGCGATCGTCAGCGGCTCGGCGGGCACCGCTCAGGCCAAGAAAGAGGCCCTCGAGGCTGCGGGCGTCAAGGTCGGCAAGACGCCGAGCGAGGCGGCCACCCTCATGCGCGAGATCATCGCGGCGCTCTAGGCCTGGATCGATGATGACGGCGCCCACCCGAACTCGGTGCGGCGCCGTCGTCGTTTCTGCGGCGCTCGCCATCGCCATCGCGGTGGGGGCTGGCGGATGCTCGCCGCGCGTCCTCGAATCATCGAGTGAGCTCGTGGTTGTGCTCGCCGCCCAAGGCAACGGAATGGAAGCACTGCTCGAGGGAGAACTCACGACCACCCCGGGCGGGTGCCTTGCGGTGCGCTGGGGTGAACCGGCGCTCGTGACGATGCTCGCGGCGGCGCCCGGCACCCGACTTGATGGTCCTGACGCCGTCGTCATGCCGACGTATGGGCGACTTGAGCTGGGCCAGCAGGTGGCACTCGGCGGCGGATTCGCATCATTGGACGAGGAGTGGTCGGGCCTCGAGGTGCCCGCCGCCTGTGGGCAGCCAGACGAGGTGTTCTTCGTCAACTCGTTCGGCTGAGCGCACGGCGGCGCGCTACTCGCGGCGCTCGTGCTCGCGGGGCAGCACGTGCTGGGGCGGAGCATCCGTCGCCGACGGGAACTCGCACGTGAAGCGACCCTCGTAGCCGAACAGAAACCCGAAGACCTGGTTGCGCACGTCGAGCCTGATGACGTACTCCCCAGCGTCATCGTCGAACGACTCGCGCAGGTCGGCGCGACCCGAGAACACCATCGGAAAGCGGAATGCAAGGGGGCCGGCGCAGAACCGTTGAGCATCCGATCGCAAGCGAAGCGAGCCGTCGGGCTCGGCGGTCAGCTCGAGGTCGACCGCCAGGTGCTGGTGCGTGCCGAGGTAGTCGACGATGCGGCCGTTCTGGCCGAGGATCATGGTCGCGTCGAATCGCCCGGGCTTGCCCGGCCTGTCGGGGTAGGCGAAAGTGCGCACGAAGGTCACCGTCTCGCGCCCGAACGGGTCGCGATACGGGTAGTTCTCGACCGTGAACGGCACGTTCTCGCCCGCGAAGGGAGCGAGGATGTTGCGAACGCGCCCGATGTGCAGAAACGGCACCGTGAACCACGGCCCGCGACGGATGCGCGTCATGACGCCGTGCCCGCGGCAGGCGTACCCGGCCTGCAGGCCGACGCCGAATCGCTTCTGCAGCATCGGGTGCAGCCGCGCGAAGTCGTCGCCCATCGCGGTCGCGAACATGCTGGTCGCCGTCATGGAGCCTCGAGCGTCGCGAGCGACGGCGGGGCGTCAGCCATGGCGGTGGGCCGCCCGATACTGCGGGTGCAGTCGGATGCTCGCGGTCGGCCGCGCGCAACCGGCAGCGCCATCGTCCACAACGGCCAGCGCTCGGGTGGCTCGTCGGTCTCGGCCCACCGGCGCAGGCGCGCGAAGCTCGCCGCGGTCATCCACGCGACGAGCCGCCGCACGATGAGTCGATCGAGTAGCGCGCCCCAGCCGGGTTCATAGTCGTAGCCGGTGATGAACCGCACGCCGCCGTCAACGGGTTCGTACCGCCAGTAGCCGCGACCGTCGCGCAGAGGCGAGAGCCGATCGGTCGTCGTGAAGCGCAGGGCAGACGTGCGGGCGCCGTCAGTGCCGACGCGTGAGCCGAGCGAGATGCCGGTTCCGTGAATGGTGTGCACGAGCATCCGTCGTTCGTAGCGAAATCGCCACCGGCCGTCAGCGCTCTGCTCGGTGCGCACGATGCGGCTGAAGCGGGCATCCCATCGGGTGTGCAGGTCGGGGTCTTGAGTGAGGTGCCAGACGGCGTCGAGGTCGGCGGCCATGACCGTCTCGACGCGGATCGAACGATTGCTCACGTGGTCAGCGTGCCACGCGCGGCATGTGCCGCGGGGGGCACGCAGCGTGTGCGAGACACCCAGGGCCACTCAGCGCGGGGTCAGGCTCACTCGTCGTGGACGATGATCTTTGGCGGCCACTCGCTGTAGCCGAGCTCGCGCGAGATATTGCGAGCGGTCTCTCGCAGATCGTTGAGCACACCGGCCTCGGGCGGCCACTCGCTCGACGGCATGACGACCGAGACCGCGGCGATGACGGCGCCGCTGCGATCGACGACCGGCACGGCCACAGAAGACTCGCCGAGCACTGCCTCGTCTTCTTCCATCGCGAGGGCCC
>JBBQKE010000279.1:0-2832 GCA_038326585.1 Actinomycetales bacterium
GAGTACTACGCAGCCCGCTAGCAGGTCTCACGCAACACTCCGTCGAACGGGGGTCTGGCCATGTGCCGGGCCCCCGTTCGCATTGTGGGCGTTCGAGAGCTGCCCGTTCGGTATCTCGGGGGCGGCCGCTAGGCTGGGCTCCTGCCCGTTAGCGGGCGGCCACCACCACGACCCCACCGAGAGGGAGCACTCATGAAGAACGTCATCTGGCTCATCGCCGGCATCGGCATCGGCTTCGTCGCCGCCCACCAGGTCTCACGCACCCCGCAGGGCGCCCAGTTCTTCGACGACGTCGACTCGAAGGCGCGCGAGTTCGGTGCGGCCGTCGTCGACGGCTACAAGGCGCGCGAGGCCGAGCTTCGTGCCGCTGTTGCTGAGGCTGAAGACACCATCGCCGACCTCACCAGCCGCCTCAAGTAGCCGGCGGGGCTCTGCGCCCCGTTCCCGCCCCTTCGACTCAGGACGCCACAGCCCCTCATGCAGACCGCCGACATTCAGCGCCGGTGGCTCGAGTTCTTCGGTACTCGCGGTCACACGGTCGTGCCCTCCGCCTCGCTCGTCAGCGATGACCCCACGTTGCTCTTCACGGTGGCGGGCATGGTTCCTTTCGTGCCCTACCTCACGGGCGTCGTGCCGGCGCCGTACCCGCGCGCCACGAGCGTGCAGAAGTGCATCCGCACGAACGACATCGAAGAAGTGGGCAAGACGCCTCGCCACGGCACCTTCTTTCAGATGAACGGAAACTTCTCGTTCGGCGATTACTTCAAACAGGGCGCGATCGGCTATGCCTGGGAGCTGCTGACGGCACCGCTGAGCGATGGCGGTCTCGGCTTCGACGAGAAAGACCTGTGGGTCACCGTCTACAAGGATGACGACGAGGCGATCGCGCTCTGGAAGAAGATCGCGGGCCTGCCCGACGAGCGCATTCAACGGCTCGGCATGGACACCAACTACTGGTCGACCGGTCAGCCCGGCCCGGCTGGCCCGTGCAGCGAGATCTTCTTCGACCGCGGACCTGCCTACGGCGTCGACGGTGGCCCGGCCACCGACGACGACCGCTATGTGGAGATCTGGAATCTCGTCTTCATGCAGTACTTGCGCGGTGCGGGCAGCGGCAAGGGCGACTTCGAGATTCTCGGCGAGCTGCCGAGCAAGAACATCGACACTGGCATGGGCATGGAACGCGTTGCCTTCCTGCTGCAGGGCGTCGAGAACATGTACGAGATCGATCAGGTGCGTCCTGTGCTGGATGCCGCCGCCGAGCTCTCCGGACGCCGCTATGGCGCCGACCACGACGACGATGTGCGCATGCGGGTCATCGCCGACCACGTGCGCAGCGGCCTCATGCTCATGACCGACGGTGTTGCGCCCGGCAACGAGGGGCGCGGCTACATCTTGCGTCGCCTGCTGCGGCGCAGCGTGCGCGCGATGCGCCTGCTGGGCGTCGACGCGCCGAGCTTCGAGGTGCTGTTCGCTGCGTCGCGCGACGCCATGAGTGCCGCGTACCCGGAGGTGGCTCAGAACTACGACCGCGTCTCGCGACTCGCGCTTGGCGAAGAAGACGCTTTCTTGCGCACCCTCGCTGCGGGTACGACGATCCTCGACCTCGCGGTGGCCGAGACCACGAAGTCGGGCGGTACGACGCTCGCGGGCGACACCGTCTTCCAGTTGCACGACACTTTCGGTTTTCCGCTCGACCTCACACTCGAGATGGCAGAAGAGAACGGGCTCGACGTCGATCGCGACGCCTTCGATCGCCTCATGGCCGAACAGCGCACGCGCGCCAAGACCGACGCGAAGTCGAAGAAGGGCGCTCTCGCCGACCTCTCGGTCTATGGCGAGTTCCGCGCCCACGGCGAGACGGGGTTCCTCGGCTACGAGGCGCTCGACACCGAGACGCGAGTGCTCGGCATCATCGTCGACGGAGCCAGCGTTCCCGTCGCGCACGCGGGCGACCTCGCCGAAGTGATCCTCGCCGAGACGACGCTCTACGCGGAGTCGGGCGGCCAGGAGTCAGACGAGGGGCTCATCGTCGGCAGCGGTTACGAGCTCGAGGTGCTCGATGTGCAGCGTCCGGTGAAGGGGCTCGTCAGCCACCGGGTGCAGGTTGTGCACGGCCAGGTCGAGGTCGGGGCTGCCGCGACGACCAAGGTCGACCCGCAGTGGCGTCGCTCGGCGACCCAAGCGCACTCCGCGACCCACGTCATCCATGCGGCACTGCGGCAGACGCTCGGACACGACGCACACCAGTCCGGTTCGTACAACAAGGCCGGTTACATGCGGCTCGACTTCAGTTGGAACCAGGCGCTCAGCGCGGCGACGCGCAGCGAGATCGAAGAGATCAGCAATCTGGCTGTGCGCGACAATCTTCCGGTCGACACGCGAGTGCTGCCGCTCGACGAGGCGAAAGCGCTGGGCGCGATGGCGCTGTTCGGCGAGAAGTACGGCGACGAGGTTCGCGTCGTCGACATCGGCGGCCCTTGGTCGCGCGAGCTCTGCGCGGGCACGCACGTCAAGAGCTCCGGCCAGCTCGGCCTCGTCACGCTCCTCGGCGAGGGCTCGATCGGGTCCGGGGTCCGGCGCCTCGACGCGCTCGTCGGCGACGGCGCGTACGGCTTCCAGGCGAAGGAGCACGCGCTCGTCGGCCAGCTCTCCGGCCTGCTGAACGTCCGCACGGACGAGCTCCCGGACCGCGTGAGCGCGCTGATCTCGCGCCTGCGTGACGCCGAGAAGCGGCTCGCCGCGTTGAACCAGGCCACGCTGCGCGGCGCGGCCGTGGGCCTCGCGGACGCGGCGACGACGTCGGCGGACGGGACGCGCGTCGTCGTGCAC
>JBBQKE010000280.1:0-2831 GCA_038326585.1 Actinomycetales bacterium
CCGCGGGCCAGGGGTACAGCACGCTCGACGGTGTCGTCTGCTTCGACGCCGGCCAAGCGGGTGCCGCGCTCGTGAGCCTGACCGTCGACGGGCGGCAGATCACCGTGCTCGGCGCGGGCACCGCGCTGCAGAACGACGACATCACGCGAACAGGCAACGCTGCCCTCGTGCTCGGGCTGCTCGGCGAGAACGAGACGCTCGTCTGGTACCAGCCCTCGCCCGCCGACCTGACCGTGCCGACGATCGCCGAACTCACGCCCGGCTGGGTGAACCCGGTCGCCTGGCTCGCCCTGCTCGTCGGCCTCGCCGCCGCGTTCTGGCGCGGCCGCCGCCTGGGTCCGGTCGTCATCGAGAACCTGCCCGTCGTCGTCAAGACGACAGAGACGATGGAGGGCCGCGCGCGGCTCTACGCCCGCGAGGGCTCACGCCTGCGTGCGCTCGACGCACTGCGGGTCGGAACGCTGCGCCGCCTTGCCGATGGGCTCGCCCTCGGCCGCGCGGCCGGGGTCGACGACATCATCTTCGCCGTCGCGGGCATCACGGGCCGCGACGCCGCTACGGTGCGCGCTCTGCTCGTTGAAATCGAGCCCGGCAACGACCGCGAACTCGTTGAGCTCAGCGACCGGCTGCTCGAACTCGAAGCGCACATCGCGCGCCGGGTCGGGCTCGACAGCGGCGTTCTCATCGAGCCCGCGCCCACCGACCCCACCCGCACCGAAAGAATGGACTCATGACCGAAACAGACCTCCGCGACGCCTTCGGGCGCGTTCGCACCGAAGTCGGCAAGGCCGTCGTCGGCCAAGACGGCGCCATCAGCGGCCTGATCGTGGCGCTGCTCACGGGTGGGCACGTGCTGCTCGAGGGCGTGCCGGGCGTGGCCAAGACCTTGCTCGTGCGCTCGCTCAGCGCGGCGCTCGACCTCACAACGACACGGGTGCAGTTCACGCCCGACCTCATGCCGGGCGACGTCACGGGCTCGGTCGTCTACGACGCGAAGGCCGGCGACTTCGAGTTTCGTACGGGGCCGGTGTTCACGAACATCCTGCTCGCCGACGAGATCAACCGCACTCCCCCGAAGACGCAGTCGGCCCTGCTTGAAGCGATGGAAGAGCGCCAGGTGACGGTCGACGGCGAGACTCACGCGCTGCCGCACCCCTTCTTGGTCGCGGCGACGCAGAACCCGGTCGAGTACGAGGGCACCTACACGCTGCCCGAGGCGCAGCTCGACCGCTTCTTGCTCAAGCTCGTGCTCGACCTGCCCCCGCGCGAGGCGGAGCTCGAGATCATGCAGCGGCACGCCGACGGCTTCAACCCGCGTGACCTCGGCGCGGCCGGAGTCACGGCGGTCGTGAGCGCCGACGACATCACGATCGCGCGCGCCCTCGTCGGCGAGGTGCGGTCGTCGGCTGAGTTGCTCGGCTACCTCGTCGACCTCGCGCGCGCCACGCGCCAGAGCCCGTCGGTCAAGCTCGGCGTGAGCCCCCGCGGCACCACGGCGCTGCTCGCCGCCGCCAAGGCCTGGGCCTGGCTGCAGGGTGCCGAGGCGATCACGCCCGACCACGTGCAAGCGATGCTGTTGCCCGTGTGGCGGCACCGCATTGGCCTGCGCCCCGAGGCCGAGCTCGAAGGCGTGTCGGCCGACACGATCCTCCGCTCGATCGTGCAACAGGTGCAGGTGCCGCTGTGACGCTGCTGGTCTGCTGAGCATGGCGGTCACCGGCTGGTTCGTGCTGCTTGTCGCCCTCGGCGTCGTGCCCGTTGTCGCGCTCGCCGACGTGGCGCCCGCGGGCCTCGTGCTGCTCGCCTGGCTGGGGCTCTGCGTGCTGCTCATGGTGGTCGACCTCGTGCTGGCCGCTTCGCCCCGCGCCGTGCGCCTGCAGCGGCAGACGGATGCCCGCGTGCGCCTCACCGAGACCGCCAGCGCGACGCTCTATGTCACGAACCCGTCGCGGCGCCCGTTGCGCGGCATCATCCGCGACGCGTGGGAACCGTCGGCCGGCGCCCGGCCGACGCGTCAGCGCGTGCTCGTTCCGGCCGGGGAGCGCCGCGCACTGGTGACCGCGCTCACCCCCTGGCGTCGCGGTGAGCGCCGTGCCGCGATGGTCACGATCAGGGCGATCGGGCCGCTGCGGCTGGCCGGGCGTCAGGCGAGCATCCGTGTGCCCGGAGAGATCACGGTGCTGCCGGAGTTCGCCTCGCGCAAGCACCTTCCCTCACGACTCGCGCGGTTGCGTGAGCTGGACGGACGTACGAGCGTCATGGTGCGCGGCCAAGGCACCGAGTTCGACAGCCTGCGCGAGTACGTGCGCGGCGACGACGTGCGCTCGATCGACTGGAGGGCGACGGCGCGGCGGTCGGGTGGGCCCGGACCCGGCGGAGCCCCCGCGCAGACCCTCATGGTGCGCACCTGGCGGCCCGAGCGCGACCGGCACGTCAGTGTGATCGTCGACTCGGGGCGCACGGCCGCCGCGCGCATCGCCGATGAGACGCGCATCGACACGGCCTTCGAGTCGACGCTGCTGCTCTCGGCCCTCGCCGATCGGGCCGGCGACCGCGTGGATGTCGCCGTGTTCGACCGGCGCGTGCGGGGGCGAGTGCAGGGCGCCCGGGGCGCGGCGCTGCTGACGAAGCTCGTCGAGATGATGGCGCCGGTCGACCCAGAGCTGCTCGAGACCGACTGGACGGCCGTGCCCGCCCTCGTGCGCTAGATGACCTCGCAGCGCTCGCTCGTCGTGCTCGCCACCCCGCTCGAATCACCCGGCGCGACGCGCGGGCTGCTCGCCGTGCTGCCGCAACTGAGCACGAAGCACCTGGTTCTCGTCGCGGCCGTC
>JBBQKE010000281.1:0-2819 GCA_038326585.1 Actinomycetales bacterium
GCCGGCGCACGGGCGACTGTGGGGCCACCTCGTGAGCGACGTCTCGCTCGACGAGTTGCACGCCTTCGCCCGCCACGCCGGAATTCCTGAGCGCGGGTTCGATCACGACCACTACGACTACCCCGAAGAGCGCCGCGACGAGCTCATCGCTCACGGCGCCGAGCCTGTGACGGGGCGCGAGCTGGTCGAACGCCTGCAGGCTTCAGGCTTGCGCGTGAGCCAGCGCGAGAAGCGCGGGCTCTAGCGGGCACAGCCCAGCGCGAGAAGCGCGGGCTCTAGCGGTTCACCAGACGGGGCTGAAACCCTCGAGCGTGCGCACGACGGCTCCGGTCTCGATGTCGACGATGACGATCGTGATCGAGGTCGGGCGACCGTTGACGCGGCGACCGTCTGGCACAGCATCCGCGACCGAGGGGGTCACTTCGACGGCGACGAACTGATCGTTCGGCGAGACCGCGAGGCTGCCGATGCTGCCCCGGTCGTCGATCGTGCGCAGCAGCAGCCGCGATGACCCCGAGCCGTCGTCGGCGACGAGCAGGGTGCGGAACGCCCCTCCGGTCGCGTCGGGAATCGCCACCTTCTGCACCCACAGCGCACCGGCTGTGAAGATCGACTCGCCGCCGAACGCGAGTTCACCCTCGAACAACGAGGGGTTGAGCCGCACCTCTTCGCCCGTGTCGAGGTCAAGGTAGAGGCCGCCGAACGAGTCGGCTCCGGTCAACTTGGTCGCGTCGGTCGACAGCCCGTAGACGGTCGGCACCTGATCGATCGGCAGCACGAGCCCCGACCCGGCGAGGTCGATCTGCAACACGCTCTGATCGAGAGCGTGCACGATGAGCGTGGCGCCGTCGGGCAAGAACTCGCCCGTGATGACCGAGATCGGGGTGCCGTCGAGACCGACGACGGGGTTCACCGCGCGGTCACCGGCGAGGTCGATGACCGCGAGCGTGTTCGAGAACGGCGGGATGCCCTGCGCATCGCCCTCGACCGGCACGCTCGACAGCACGACGCCGAGCAGCGTGCCGATGGGCGGCGCGATGAGCTGCTGCACGCGCACGCCGTCGGGCAGCCGGATCTGCTCGAGCGCCCCGCCCTGCCCGGGTTGCACCGACTCGAGCAGGCTGCCGCCCGCACCGTCGTCACGCGCGAGCACGATGACCCCCTCGACGGGTGCGAAGTGCTGAATACCGTCGGCAGAGACGACGAGCTCGCCCCGGCCGGAGCCGAGCAGCGGAGCGCTCAGCACCTCGTCGCCCGCTTCGTCGCGGTCGAGGTAGAGCACGCTGCCGGGCGCGGTCGTGAAGCGGTGGGTGAAGTCTGACGTCGCCTCGCGGGCCGTGGCTCCGACATCACGCACCTCGACCGTGTACTCGGTCGAGTAGCGCAGCCGCTGGTCGAACTGCACGACGAGCAGGTCGTCTTGCACCGAGACCGTCACCGGTACAGAGGGCGTGACCATCACCTGCTCGGCGGTGACCTCGGCGAGGGGTTGGTTGGCGAACAGGCGCAACTGGTTTCCGGCCTGCTCGGTGACCCGCTGTGGGTCAACGACGGCCGAGCTGAGCTTCGGGCCCTGCAGGGTTCCGAGCAGCAGGAAGACGGCTGAGACAACGGCGAGGGCGCCGGCGAGCATCCAGAAGGTGCGACGGAAGCGACGAAGGGCACGCTCTGACCGCAGGCGGTGCGACGTGGCCGCGACCCGCGAGGCCGCTGAGCCTCCCCCTGCCTGCTCGGGCTCAGAAGAGGTAGGGCTCACGCGGCTGCTCCACCGCCTCGACCGAGTCGGGAACGATGACGATCGCCTGGGTGCTCGTGCGCGAGGGGTTGCTCGCGAAGGGCCCCGAGACCTCGATCCAGCTGCCTGTCTCGAGCGTCGACTGCCAGCCCGGCAGGTACACCGGTACGCCGAGCGGCTGAGCATCGATAGCGCAGCACGTGACGACGAAGCGTGAGACATAGAACAGGTTGTCGGGGTCGTCACTGTCGGGCGTCACGAAGCCCAGCAACGCGGTGGCGGGCTTGTCGTCGAAGAAGGCCAGGTCGCTCGTCTGCCGCAGCACCGACGACCACTCGCGCACGGTGAAGCGCGCAATCGCCTCGGCATCGGCCGTGGAGGCCTGCTCGAGGTCGGCGCTGTTCGTGCTCGCCGTCGCGTTGACCTCGCGCTGCTCGGCCGTCGCGGTGCTGAGCGTCGCGGGCGGAATCACCACCATGCCGAGCGTGAAGAGCCCGGCGATGGCCGCGGCGGTGAGACCGAGCATCCGGTCGCGACGGGGCCCAGATGCTCCTTCATGATCGTCGTCGTGGTCGCGGCGGGTGGTGACCGCGAGCACCGAGAGCACGACGGCGATGACCGACATGATGACGGTGAACGCGATGTACCGCGGGTGAATGTAGAGCACGAGCTGCCCGCTGACGGCCAGCCAGAGCGTGATGGCGGCCATCGTGCCGATGATGACGACACCGCGCCAGCGCTGCACGACCCGTGAGACGCGGCTAGGCAAGGTAGTTCACCACCAGTCCGAGAGTGAGGCTGAGCAGCCCGACGACGGTCGTGAGCTGCACGAGCGTTCGCGTCGTGTAGGTCGTGCGCATGAGCGCGAGCATCTTGATGTCAACGATCGGCCCGAAGACGAGGAACGCGACGATCGAGCCGGGCAAGAACGTCGAGGCGAACGGCAAAATGAAGAACGCATCGACGTTCGCGCAGATCGAGATGATGAACGCGAGCGCCATCATGGCGAGCACGCTGAACAGCGGGTCACTGCCGAGGGCCACGAGCACCTCGCGCGGCACGATCACTTGAATCGAGCCGGCCA
>JBBQKE010000282.1:0-2817 GCA_038326585.1 Actinomycetales bacterium
AGTCGGTGTAGATCACATGCACCGGATGCTCGGCCCAGGGCAGCCCGCTGCGCCCCAGCTGCACGACGATCTCGGTGGCGTGCGCCATGCGGTCTTGCTTGAGGGCGACGACCTCTGCGGCGTCACGGCGCAGCACGCGCAGGCCGTTGTGGGCATCCGTCAGACGCAGCCCGGTCGAGAGGTTGGTGATCGTGACCGCTGTCTTGAGCACGACGGTCTTGAGCATGCCGGGCTGCGTGCGGTCGTCGAGAAAGCGGCTGCCGAACACGATCGCGAGGTCGTCGGCGCGGGCTCGTGCGAGCATCGCCTGGGTATCCTCGACCCGATGCTGCCCATCGGCGTCGAAGGTGACGATGAACTCGCAGTCGTCGTGCGATCGGGCGTATTCGATGCCGGTCTGCAGTGCGGCACCCTGCCCGAGGTTGTGGGGGTGGCTCACGACGCGGGCTCCGGCCGCTTCGGCCGCCACCGCCGAGCCGTCGCGCGAACCGTCGTCGACGCACACCACGTGAGTGAAGTGCTCGAGCAACTCGGTGACCACGCCGCCGATGACCTGCGCCTCGTTGTACAGCGGAATGACGATCCAGGCGCGGTCGTCTCGGTCGTCGGCCATGCGCTCATTCTGTCAGAGCGGGATACCCTGGCACGGTCATGCGCATCGTGCTCGCCACCCGCCTCTACGCCCCCGAGTCCGCCGTGGCCGCGGGTCGCCTCGCCGCGGTCGTCGAGGGGCTGCTCGCCCGAGGGCACGAGGTCGAGGTGCTCACGAGCCGGCCGCCCCGCGGGGCGACGGGTGCAGCGCCGGGCACCCGCGTGCGCCGCTGGCCCGTGCTGCGTGATCGCCAAGACGCCGTGCGCGGCTATCTGCCCTACCTGAGCTTCGATGTGCCGCTGCTTGCGCGACTGCTGGTCGCGCGTCGCCCCGACCTGGTGCTCGTCGAACCGCCCCCGACGACAGGAACGGTCGTGCGCTGGGCGACGGCGTTGCGACGCGTTCCGTATGTGTACCTCGCGGCCGACATCGTGGCCGACGCGGCCGAGCAGGCCGGCACCCCGGGATGGATCGTGCGCGCCGTGCGTCGGCTCGAACGACTGGCTGTCACGCGCGCGGCCCTCGTGCTGACCGTGTCAGACGAGTTCGCCGCCCGACTGCGGCAGCTCGGCGTGCGCGACGAACGGCTCGTCACGATCGGCAACGGCGCCGACCCGAGGGTGTTCGCGCCCGAGGGTCCGCGAGCGCCGTTCGAGCATCCGTTCGCCCTCTATGCGGGCACGGCGAGCGAGGTGCACGGGCCGCAGGTGCTCGTGGAGGCCGTGGCGAAGGTGCCCGAGCTGCACCTGGTCTTTCTCGGCGGCGGTACGCAGCACGAGGCGCTGCGGCAGCTCGGCGAGCGACTCGCGCCGGGGCGCGTCTCGGTGCTGCCGACCGTGCCCGCGGCCGAGGCAGCGGCGTGGTCGCGCGCGGCGCTCGTCTCGCTGGCCAGCATCGCACCCGCGCGGTCGACCCACGGGTACCCCTTCTTTCCCGCCAAGCTGCACGCTGCTGCGCTGTGCGGCACGCCGCTTCTGCACGTCGGCGAGGGTCCGGGCGCGGCCTTCGCGACGGATGCTCCGCTCGGCACCGCCGTGCCCTACGACGCCGAGGCGGTCGCCGAGGCGCTGCGCGGGATGCTCGCCGACCTAGCCTCGCCCGCAGCCCGCACGGCCTTCGCCGAGTGGGCCCGCGAGCGCGTGTCGCTCGACGCGGTTGCCGCTCGAGCCGCCGACGCGCTCGAGCGCCTGGTGCCGGCACTTCGCGACGAGCCTGTGACCGACGGAGCACCCTCGTGAGTGCCCTCAAGCGCCTGGCCGGGCGGGTGCTGCGGCTGCTGCCCGAGGGCCTCGCCGGCAGCCTGCTGCCGGGGGAGTACCGGTTCAGCGTCGACGAGATTCCACCGTCGAGCCCCGTGCCCGACACCGCGGTGCGGCTCTACCTCGCCCCCGCGAATTTCGCGGGCCAGGCCTACCGCTGGGCGCGCGCAGTCGAGCGGCACCTGCCGGGGGTTGGCGCGGTCAACGTCATGGAACTCACCGCCAGGGGCTTTCGGCACACCGCCGAGGTCGCGGTGCCGCGCGGAGTGCACGCCGCATCGCGCACGTGGCAGAACGCCGAACGCGCGGTGCTGCCGCGCTTCACGCATCTGATCGTCGAGGCCGAGCGGCGGCCGTTCGGCAATGTGCTCGTCGAGTCAGTCGAGCAGCAGATCGCGTGGGCGCAGCGCCAGGGGCTCGCCGTGGCGATGCTGTCGCACGGCAGCGACCTGCGTGATCCGGTCGCTCACCGTGAGCGCGAGGCTGACTCTCCGTTCGCGGGGGCGCTCGACGCCGGCCAGACCACGCACTACGAGCAGCTCACGCGAGCCAACCGCAAGCTGCTCCAGCGCCTCGATCTGCCGGTCTTCGTCTCGACGCCCGACCTGCTGCTCGACTATCCAGCGGCCACGTGGCTGCCCGTCGTCGTGGATGCCGCGCTCTGGTCGGGCGGAACCCCGCCGCTCGAGCGAGCCCGCCCCGTGGTGGTGCATGCCCCGAGCCGCGCCGCCATGAAGGGCACGGCGCTCATCGAGCCGACTCTGCACGCGCTCGAAGCCGAGGGAGTCATCGAGTACCGCCGCATCGAAGGCGTGCCTCACACCGAGATGCCGGAGATCTACCGTGACGCCGACATCGTGCTCGACCAGTTCTCGCTCGGCATCTACGGCGTCGCGGTCGTCGAGGCGCTCGCCGCGGGCCGCGTCGTCGTGAGCCACGTCGCCGAGCACTCGCGCTCGGTCGTGC
>JBBQKE010000283.1:0-2806 GCA_038326585.1 Actinomycetales bacterium
GGGTGATGCGGTCGTCTCGATCGGAACAAGTGGAACCGTCTTCGCCGTGAGCGAGCATCCCGTGGCCGATGCGAGTGGCACGGTCGCCGGTTTCGCCGACGCGGCGGGATTCCACTTGCCGCTCGTCGCCACGCTCAACGCCGCGCGGGTGCTCGACGCCGGCGCGCGCCTGCTGGGCGTCGATCACGACGAGCTGGCCGCGCTCGCCCTCGCCGCCGAGCCCGGTGCCGGCGGGCTCGTGCTGCGCCCTTACTTCGAGGGCGAGCGCACTCCGAACCTGCCCGACGCGACCGCGACGTTGAGCGGCATGACGCTCGCGAGCACGACGCGTGAGAATCTTGCTCGCGCTGTGATCGAGGGGCTCTTGTGCGGTCTGGCTGACGGGCTCGACGCGGTCACCGCGCTCGGGGTTGCTGCCGAGCGCGTGCTGCTGATCGGCGGCGCGGCCCGCAACCCCGCGGTGAGCGCGATCGCTGCGCAAGTGCTGGGGGTTCCGATCGTCGTTCCCAAACCGGGTGAGTACGTCGCGCGCGGCGCCGCGGTGCAGGCTGCGTGGGCGCTGACGGGCACACGGCCGGTCTGGCCCGTGGCGACCCACGCCGACCTGCCGGCCGACCCGCGCCCGCACGTGCGCGAAACCTACGCGGCCGCCCCCTGACGATCAAGCACCCACAGTCGTAGGCTGAGGCCATGGTCGACACCGCGTCATCGCAGCTCGCGATCCGGCCCGCCCCGATCGTCACGTTGACGATCAACCCCGCGCTCGACGTGAGCACCACGACCGAGGTCGTGCGGCCCGAGCACAAGATGCGGTGCGGTCCCAGCCGAGTCGATCCGGGCGGTGGTGGGGTGAATGTCAGTCGCGTGATCGAGCGGCTGGGAGGACACTCCACGGCGATCTACGCCGTCGGCGGCCCGACCGGCCAGGCCTATCGCCAACTGCTCGAAGCCGAAGGAATCGTCGGCCGCGCAATCTCGATCGCGGGGTCGACGCGCGAGAACGTGACGATCGACGAGACCTCGACGGGCAAGCAGTTCCGCTTCGTTCTGCAGGGGCCCGAGCTGACCGAGGCCGAGTGGCAGCGCTGTCTCGACGCGACGGAAGCCGCGATGCACTGGGGTGGACTCGTCGTGCCGAGCGGTTCGCTGGCCCCAGGCGTGCCCGACGACTTCTACGCGCGCATCGCCCGTCGCGCGCGTGAACTGGAGGTGCGGTGCATCGTCGACGCGTCGGGTGCGGCGCTCGCCGCCGCGCTTGATGAGGGCGTCTATCTGGTGAAGCCCTCGGGCCGAGAACTGGGCGAGCTCGTGGGTTCCGAGATGACCTCGATCGACGATAAGAAAGCGGCGGCTCAGCAGCTCGTCGGCGAGGGTAAGGCAGAAGTGGTGGCTCTCACACTGGGCGGCGACGGTGCCGTGCTCGTCACCTCCGACTCGGTCACGCACCTCGCCTCGCCGCCGATCACCGTGAAGTCAACCGTAGGCGCTGGCGACAGCTTCTTGGCTGCGGTGGTGCTGCGACTGTCACAAGGCCACGACCTCACTGCGGCCTTTCGCGCCGGGGTAGCGGCTGGCGCGGCGACCGCGACGACCGAGGCCACCGAGCTCTGCCGCCGCGCCGATGTCGAGCGACTCGAGGCGCTTCTGGCGGGCTGAGAACCTGCCGCCGAAACATCGCCGCAATATGCCCCGACTAGGCTGAATGAATGGCCGACCTCTTCGACGGATACACGGCGTCTGCCGTGAAGTCGGGCTCGGCCGTCGCCTTCGACGAGATGTTCGCGGCCGACAGCGAGGTGCGGCTGCCCTACCGCCAGATCTACTCCGCGCTCGCGCAGATGTCGCAGGACGAGCTGCGCGGTCGCACTGAGGCCCTCGCCTCCAGCTACCTCGCTCAGGGCGTCACCTTCGACTTCGCCGGCGAAGAGCGTCCGTTCCCGCTGGATGCTGTGCCGCGCGTCATCGAGCGCGCCGAGTGGAGCCACCTCGAGGCGGGGGTGTCGCAGCGCGTGCGCGCTCTCGAGGCCTTCCTGACCGACATCTACGGCCCGCAGCGCTGCATCGCCGACGGCGTGATCCCGGCGCGGCTCATCTCGAGCTCGAGCCACTACCACCGATCGGCGGCGGGCATCGAGAGCGCCAACGGCGTGCGCATCCAGGTGTCGGGCATCGACCTTATCCGCGACGAGCACGGCACCTGGCGAGTGCTCGAAGACAACGTGCGAGTGCCGAGCGGCGTGAGCTACGTCATCTCGAACCGGCGCGTGATGGCGCAGACGCTTCCCGAGCTGTTCGTGTCGATGCGCGTGCGCCCCGTGGGCGACTACCCGACGCGCCTGCTCGACGCACTGCGGGCATCCGCCCCCACGGGCGTCGACAACCCGACCGTCGTCGTGCTGACGCCCGGCGTCTACAACTCGGCGTACTTCGAGCACACGCTGCTCGCGCGGCTCATGGGCGTCGAGCTCGTCGAGGGGCGCGACCTCTACTGCTCGGGCGGGCGCGTCTTCATGCGCACCACGGCCGGGCCCCAGCGCGTCGACGTCATCTACCGCCGGGTCGATGACGAGTTTCTCGACCCGCTCACCTTCCGCGCCGACTCGATGCTCGGCACTCCTGGCCTCATGCTGGCCGCGCGTCTCGGCAACGTCACGATCACGAACGCCGTGGGCAACGGCGTCGCCGACGACAAGCTCGTTTACACCTATCTGCCCGATCTCGTGCGCTACTTCCTCGACGAAGAGGCGATCATCCCGAACGTCGACACCTGGCGGCTCGAAGACCCCGATTCGCTCGAAGAGGTGCT
>JBBQKE010000284.1:0-2797 GCA_038326585.1 Actinomycetales bacterium
GCTCTCCGGTGCCATCGGGCGACGAGTCGTCGCGCACGAGCACGTCGAAGTCCCACCCGGTTCGCTGAGTGATGCGTTGCGCAAAGAGGGCGTCGACCAGAGGTTCGAGATTGTCGACCTCGTTGTAGGTCGGAACAATCATGACGGCGCGGCCCAGTCGAGTCGGGCGCTCGCTGGGTGACGCAGCGCGCTCGACCGTGGTCGCGGCAGTGCGGGTCGAGGCTGCGCGCTCGGTGGCTGAGTGGATGACGGAGTCGGCACGTCGTTGCGTGTCGATGAGAGAGAGGTGTGGCAAGGGTCGAACTCCAGGGTCGTCGATGTGGCGCACCCGCACCGGCCCGGCGGAGAGACTGAAGGCGCGACAACACGAACGAGTGACGTACGCCGACAGGGAGGTCAGCGCACGAGCACCACGACAACAGTGCTCCCGAGCCCGGCATCGTCAGCGGGTCAGTGAGAGGGCAAATAGTTCGGGTGTGGGAGCAGAACTGCTCCTCGGCTACCGCACGCCCAGGAAGTGGCGACTGCCTTGCGGGTATCGACGGGCCAGTGGGAGAAACCGACGTCATCGATGAGGTGCTCGGGTGATGTGAACGCTGATGAATAGTGCGAACGATCATCTACTGCGAGGTGACGGGGTCTCGGTCAACTACTGGTGGGGCCATACTATGTCGCCGAGAGAATCTCGTCAATCTTGCGCGCAGGGATTCCATGCGGGGAGTCGATCTGATAGGAACACCCTCTCGAGCAGGTGTTGTTACAGCTCGGAGCGGGTCCGGAAGAACCGCCGCACGCGCTCGCCCACGTTCTCGGCCGGCGGCTCGTTGTAGTGGTCGGCGTACTCTTGCCCGCTCATAGCCCGAATGCGCAGCATGAGCGCATCGGTGGCGTGGCGACGAGCGCGACCCGAGTTCGCAGCACCGAACGATGAGAGATCCATCGGCTCGCCGAACTCGATCGTGATCTTCGCGCGGCGGATGCGGCGCGACCCGACCGGCTGCAGATTCTGCGTACCAGTCAACGCCACCGGCACGACCGGGACCCCCGCCGTGAGAGCGAGCCACGCGACGCCGGTCTTGCCGCGGTAGAGCCGCCCATCGCGAGATCGCGTGCCTTCCGGGTAGATCGAAAAGGCCTCTCCGGCTTCGATTCTGGCAAGCCCCGCATCGAGCGCCTCTTGTGCGGCCTGCCCCGCGCCACGCTTGACCGGAATCGCACCGACGCTCGAAAAGAATGAGCGCGAGATCGACCCCTTGACGCCCGTGCCGGTGAAGTATTCGTCTTTCGCCAAGAAGCTCACACGACGGCGGGCCAACATGCTGATGATGATCGAATCAATGAACGACAGGTGGTTGCTCGCCACGACCACGCCGCCCTCACGGGGTAGGTTCTCGCGACCGATGATCGTCGGCTGCCAGATGACACGCGCGATAGGCGCCACGAACGCTCGTGCGACGAAGGTCAGCATGCGTTCATCGTGGCACGCACTCTATTCCGCCGGGGGCATGTCATCGTAAGGCTCGTCAGATGCGGGCGGCTCGTCGGCGAACGCAGGCTCGTCGGGGCGGGCCGCGGCAGGCGGCGCGTCGCCACGCACGATCGCGAGCACTGCCTCGCCGAACTTCTCAAGCTTTGCGGCCCCCACGCCGCTCACCTGCCCGAGCTCATCGAGCGTCGTCGGTTCAGTCAAGGCGATGCCGCGCAGGGTCGCGTCACCGAAGACGATGTAGGCGGGTGCCTCGAGCGCCTTGGCGGTGGATGCTCGCCACACGCGCAACCGCTCGAACAGCCCCGCGGCCTCGGCCGGCAGGTCGCTCGGCGCCGACCGCTTCGAGCCGCGCGATGAGCGGCTCGCCCTCGGAGCTTCGCGGCGCAGGCGCACGTCGCGCTCGCCGCGCAGCACCGCTGCGCTCGTGTCGGTGATGCCGAGGGTTCCGTACTCGCCCTGCACCGCCAGTAGGCCCTGCGCGAGCAGCTGCCGCACCACGCCTCGCCACTCTTGCTCGCCCAGCTCGGTGCCGATGCCGAAGGTGCTCAGCTCGGTGTGGCCGAGCTGCTCGATGCGCGGGGTGCGCTTGCCCAGCAGGATGTCGATGAGCTGCCCCGCGCCATAGCGCTGATTGCGCTCGCGATCGAGCCGCACCACGGTCGAGAGCAGCTTCTGCGCGGGCACGGTGCCGTCAAAACTCTCGGGCGGGGCGAGGCACGTGTCGCAATTACCACAAGCCGTAGACGCCTGACCGAAATATGCCAAGAGTTGCACACGTCGGCATTCGACCGTCTCGCACAGCGCGAGCATGGCGTCGAGCAACTGCCCCATGCGCCGCTTGTAGGTGGCGTTGCCCTCGCTGCGCTCGATCATCTGCCGCTGTTGCACGACGTCTTGCAGACCGTAGGCGAGCCACGCGGTCGCCGGCAAACCGTCGCGGCCCGCGCGGCCCGTCTCTTGGTAGTAGCCCTCGACACTCTTGGGAAGGTCGAGGTGGGCGACGAATCGCACGTCGGGCTTGTCGATGCCCATGCCGAAGGCGATGGTCGCGACCATGACGATGCCCTCTTCGCGCAAGAAGCGCGACTGATGGTTCGACCGCGTCGCCGCGTCGAGGCCCGCGTGGTAAGGCAAAGCTGGGATGCCGTGCTCGGCGAGCGCGATCGCCGTCTTCTCGACGCTCGCCCGCGACAGGCAGTAGACGATGCCCGCGTCGCCGGGGTGCTCGCTGCGGATCAGCTGCAGCAGCTGCTGCACGGGCTGGTTCTTCGGCTCGATGCGGTACTGAATGTTCGGCCGGTCGAAGCT
>JBBQKE010000285.1:0-2779 GCA_038326585.1 Actinomycetales bacterium
TTTGGCCTCGCTGATGAGGCAGAGATCGAGCCGATCTCGCGGTTCCACGCCGACCTCAACACCTCGACGATCGCGGTGCAGTCGCGCAAAGATCTCGAAGCGGAACTCGAGGGGGCCTAGGCCATGGCCTTCACCGCTTTCTCGAGCTCGACGGCGGTGGTCGAGCCGGTCGCACGGCGCAAGAGCCCCATCGCGCTGTTCTTGCTGCTGCCGGGCATCTTCTACCTCATTCTCTTCTTCGTCACTCCGCTCATCTCGCTCGTCATCACGAGCCTGCAAGAGCCGGATCCGCTGATCTTCGGGCAGTTCCAGAACGCGTTCAACTGGCAGAACTACGTCATCGTGATCGAGACGTACTGGCAGCAATCGGTGCGGTCGGCAGGCTATGCGGCGCTCGCGACACTGTTCGCGTTGCTCATCGGTTTTCCGCTCGCGTACTTCATTGGCATCACGCTGCGGCCGTATCCACTGCTGCAGTCGCTCGCGCTCGTGCTCGTCATCGCGCCGTTCTTCATCTCGTTCCTGCTGCGCACCCTGGCCTGGAAGCAGATCTTCGCCACCGAGGGGCCGCTCTCGGGCATCCTTTCCTCGATCGGCATTCTTGGTCCGGGTGATGCGATCACGGGCACAGCGTTCTCGGTCATATTCGGTCTGACCTACAACTTCATCCCGTTCATGACGCTGCCGATCTACGCGACACTCGAGCGCTTCGACCTGCGACTGATCGAGGCCGGCAACGACCTGTACGGCAGTTCGGCGACGACCTTCCGCACCGTGACCCTGCCGCTCTCGGCGGCGGGCGTCATGTCGGGAACACTGCTGACCTTCATCCCGGCGGCCGGCGACTATATTAATGCTTCTCGCGAGTTCCTCGGCTCGGCCGACACGACCATGATCGGCAACGTCATCGAGACGAACTTCTTAGTGCTGCAGAATTTCCCCGCCGCGGCTGCGCTGTCACTCGTGCTCATGGCCTTCATCCTGATTCTCGTCAGTCTGTACGTGAAGCGCAGCGGAACGGAGGAGCTGCTGTGAAGGGCTTCGGCAAGTACGCCATCTGGGTCTACTCGAGCATGGCGTTCGTCTTCCTGCTCATTCCGATCGTCTACACGATCGTGTTCTCGTTCAACGATGCACGACGTACGAACATCATCTGGAGAGGGTTCACGGTCGACAACTGGCTGAACGTCTGCGACGCGCAAGACGTGTGCCGGGCGTTCGGCAACAGCGTGCTCATCGGTGTCGTGGCAACGATCTTGGCTACGACCCTCGGCACGATGATTGCGATCGCGCTGGTGCGGTATCGCTTCCGGTTCCGCAACGCGACGACCCTGCTGATCTTCTTGCCCATGACGACGCCCGAGGTCGTGCTGGGGGCTGGCCTCGCGGCGCAGTTCTTGCAGGCCGGTGTGCCGAAGGGCCTGGGCACGATCATCATCGCCCACACGCTCTTCTGTCTGAGCTTTGTCGTGGTCACGGTGCGGGCGCGGGTGGCGAGTCTCGACCCGGCGTTGGAGGAAGCGGGTCGCGACCTCTACGGCAACCCTCGGCAGGTCTTCTGGCGCATTACATTCCCCATGCTGCTGCCCGGCATCGTCGCCGCCGCGTTGCTGTCGTTTGCGCTGAGTTTCGACGACTTCATCATCACGAACTTCAACCGAGGTGCCGAGGTGACCTTCCCGAGCTACGTCTATACGGCGGCGGCCCGAGGAATACCCGCCGAAGCGAACGTCATCGCGTCAGCGGTGTTCTTCCTCGCGATCATTCTGGTGCTGGCGTCGCAGTTCTCTGCGGCAGCGAAGCGTCGCAAGCTCGCGAAACAGGGCTGACGCCGGGGCGCGACCATCCAACGGAAGCGACCTCAGAGAGCGGTGACGAGCAGGCGCCCGATCTCTGTGCCTCCTGCGTGCACCCGCTGGCTGGTTTCCTCCATCAGCTCGGCGGCCACCGTGTCGTCGATAGCGCCGACGGAAGCCAGCAGAGCGAGCGCGACTGGCGTTGTCGCACGCATCGAGCCGTCGAGCACCTTGACAGCAACGGCCGTTCCCTCGCGCGTGCCGATCACCACGAGACCCTCGGTGCCGAGCTTCGCCAGCGCACCGAGTCTCTCGATGACGACGGTATTCGCCCGGCCTGTGCCGTCGATCGCCCAGGGTTCTGCGAGCACGGCGTTCATGACACGACTGCCTTGGGCGTCATCACCGCGCGCGAGGCGTGCGATGCCCCGGGCGAGAGCGGCGAGCGTCGTGGCGGGCATCGGAGTTCCGCAGCCGTCGACGGCGAGGTGCCGCAGAGGCAGACCGGTGAACTCGGCGACCACGTCGCGCACCAAAATCTGCACCGGATGCTCCGGCTCGAGGTAACGCCCCGCGTCAGCACCGAGCGCATCGCTGGCCCGGAGCATGCCGGCGTGCTTGCCCGAGCAGTTGTTCGTGAGCCGCGAGGGCCCGAAGCCCCCCGCCTGCAGGTCTGCACGCTGCTCGGAGCCGAGCGGCCACAGTTCAGGGCACTGCAGGGAGTGCTCGTCCCTGCCGTCAGTGCGCAGCATCCGTTCGACGACGGCGACATGCTGTGCGCTGCCACAGTGGCTCGACGCGGCGAGCACGAGTTCGTCGTCGGCGAAGGCGCAACCAGCACGCAGCATGGCCACCGCCTGCAGCGGCTTCAGCGTCGAGCGGGGGTAGATCGTGGCGTGCACGTCGCCGACAGACCGCAGCACGGTGCCGTCAGCGTCGACGACCGCGGCCGCGCCGATGTGCCGTGACTCGATGAGTCCGCT
>JBBQKE010000286.1:0-2762 GCA_038326585.1 Actinomycetales bacterium
AGATGACCGGCACGCCCGGCAGGGTGATGGAGAGCGCAACCGCGAGCGCCACGTTCTCGGCCGGAGCGTGAGTGCGGAAGCGTGCGGTGTCGTGGGTGTCGAGTGCGTTCATGGTGCCGAGGCGAATGCGCCACGGAATGCCGGCGGTGAATCTGACGGTCATCTCAGCGACGTCGCGTGCGCTGTAGGCGGGAATGCCCCCGATCGGCTGCCCGAAGAACCACGCCTCGGGGTCGAGAGATCCATCAGCGGCGGGGTGGGTGGTGTCGCCCGGTTCGGTCAGCCAGCCCCACATCGGGCGGGTGAAAGGCGGGTAGGTCATCGCGCCGTGCCAGGCGTCGCCCTGCAGGTCGCTCGTAGCGTCGTTGGTGATCTCGGCGAGGAGCACTTTGTCGGGCCCGACCTCCTGCATCGACTGCCACATGAGCTGGCGAACCTCGCTGTTCAGGTCTTCTGCGCCGAGTCGCCCGGTCATGTTGGCGACGTCGACCCTCCAGCCATCAAGGTTGTAGGGCGCGGCGAGCCAGCGGGCGACCACGGAGTCTTTGCCGTCGAAAAACCGGCGTCGCAGCTCTGCAGAGTTCCAGTTGAATTTGGGCAGCGTGGGGGTGTTCATCCAGCTGACATACTGCGTGCGGTCGTCGTCGGTGAAGAAAAAGAAGTCGCTCTCGGGAGCCTCGCTCGAGGCGAGGGCACGCTGAAACCACTCGTGGGCGTCGCCGCAGTGGTTGAGGGTGAGGTCGCCGATGACTGTGAGGCCGCGCGCGTGGGCCTCGTCGACGAGGCGGATGAGCGCGTCCCTCCCACCGAGCAGCTCGTCCACGTCGTCGAAGCCGCAGGCGTCGTAGCGATGGTTGGAGCGCGCGGGGAAGAAGGGGGTGAGGTAGAGCATGGTCACGCCGAGCGACTGGATGTGATCGAGGTGCTCGCGGATCCCGTCAAGATCGCCGCCGTAGAACTGTTGTGATCGTGCGGGCAGCACGGGGTCGACGGGGTCATCCCAGCGGGTCTCCACCGCCCACTCGGGAGTGAGGTGCTCATCGGCTGCGTGCGAGCGCGCGAATCGATCGGGAAACACTTGGTAGATCACGCGGTCGTGCAGCCAGGTCGGTGCCCCTGCGGTGGGTAGGAGCACGAAGTCTTCGGAATCGAGGGTCTCGATCTCGTGCAGGCCCGACTGGTTGAGCCACTCAACTTTCGGAGCGTTGCCCCCTAACCCGGAGTCGTCGCCACGGTCGTGAATGAGCAGCCAGCGGTAGGGGTGGTGGTGGTTGGTGACCTGGATGCGTGCCTGCCACCAGTGCCAGCCGGCAACCTTACCGATGTGGCGGGCATCGCTCCAGCGCGGTTCGTGGTCGGGGTTCTCGCGCACCTTTACTGCCGACAGCGGCGCGTGCTCGGCCGGGACCCGCAGCCGTATCGTTACCCACTCGCCCAGCGCTGGGTGCTGCGTCGACACGTGCAATGGTGAGCCGTCGTGGTGCGGGAGGAGCAGCTGCACTACTTCACGCTTCCCGCGGTGAGCCCGCCGACGATGTACCTCTGCAGGAACAGGAACAGTGTCATGACGGGGATGGCAGCCAGCACCGCCCCGGCGGCGAACACGCTCCAGTTGCGGGAGAACTCTTGGGAGACGAATTGGTACAGCCCGACCGCGAGGGTCTGGTTCTGGGGGTCGATGAGCACGACGCTCGCGATGACGAACTCACTGGTCGTGCCGACGAAAGAGAGCAGGCCGACAACCGCGAGGATCGGCGCGACGAGGCGCAGGATGATGGTGAAGAAGATGCGCGCGTGCCCGGCGCCGTCGATTTTGGCCGCTTCGTCGATGGAGGCGGGGACCGTGTTGAAGAAGCCGTACATGAGATAGGTGTTGACCCCGAGCGCGCCGCCCAGGTACACCATGATGAGCCCGATCTGGCTGTCGAGTCCGATCAGCGGAAAGATGTCGGAGATACCTGAGAGCAGGAGGAAGATGGCGACGACGGCGAGCAGTTGGGGGAACATTTGCACGAGAAGCAGCGTCAACAGCCCCACTCGACGGCCCGCGAATCGCATGCGTGAGAACGCGTAGGCGGCGAGTGCACCGAGGAACACTGTGCCCAGGGAGGAGATCACGCCGATGAGCATCGTGTTGCCGAACCAAGCGGCATACGGCTGCTGTGGACGGTTGAAGAGTTCGACGTAGCTGCCGAATTCGAAGCTCGTGAAGACTGAATTCGCGGTGACGAGCGTGCCGCCCGGGTTCAGGGAGGCCGACAACACGTACAGCAGAGGGAAGGCGCAGAAGATCGCCATGATGATGCCGACGATGTGGCGCCACCCCGTCTCGCGGGCCCAGCGCTGCGCGCTTCGGCGGGGGTGTAGGGCAAGAGCTGCGCTGCGCTTCTTGGTTCCGACGGTGTGACCGGTGGTAGTCATCTCAGTTCAGCTCCTCGAGCGACTTGGTTTGACGGAAGCTGACGATCGAAATCACTGCGACCAGGATGAAGATGATGATGGCGAAAGCGCTCGCGAGCCCGTAGTCGCGATTGGCTCCGACGAAGGCGACTTTGTAGACCATGGAGATGAGGATGTCGGTCGCGCCCACGTTGATCCCCGCAGTGATGTCGCGCGGGCCGCCGTTGGTGAGCAGGAAGATGAGATTGAAGTTGTTGAAGTTGAAGGCGAAGGATGCAATCAGCAGTGGCGAGACCGAGACCAGCAGCAGCGGCAATTTGATGAAGCGGAAGAGCGCCCACGGTCTCGCACCGTCGACGGTC
>JBBQKE010000287.1:0-2754 GCA_038326585.1 Actinomycetales bacterium
GCCGGCGTCAAGCTCAACAACCGGCGGATCAGCAAGACCGATGCTGACGAGCTCGTCGAGAAGTCTTTGCAGGGCGCGAACCTCTGGAACGAAGTCAAAGATCGCCTCGAGCGGCCGGGTTCGAGCATCTCGGGCGGTCAACAGCAGCGGCTCTGCATCGCGCGCGCGATCGCCGTCGAGCCCGAGATCATCTTGATGGATGAGCCCTGCTCGGCCCTCGACCCGATCTCGACCCTTGCCATCGAAGACCTCATCGAAGAGCTCAAGCAGCAGTACACGATCGTCATCGTGACCCACAACATGCAGCAGGCTAGCCGGGTGAGCGATAAGACGGCCTTCTTCAACATCGCCGGCACGGGCAAGCCCGGCAAGCTCATCGAGTACGACGACACGGCGACGATCTTCTCGAACCCGACCGTCAATGACACCGAAGACTACGTCTCGGGCAAGTTCGGGTAAAGCGACGCTCGAGGGCCGTCGCAACCGTCAGCTCTTCGAGCGCTACACGCTCGAACGCGCGGCCGACTGCTCGGCGTCGTCGTCGTGCACCGTGAAGCGATAGCCGACGTTGCGCACCGTGCCGATGAGCGACTCCATGTCGCCGAGCTTGGCGCGCAAGCGTCGAACGTGCACGTCGACCGTGCGGGTGCCGCCGAAGTAGTCGTAGCCCCACACCTCGCTGAGCAGCTGTTCGCGCGTAAAGACGCGGCTCGGGTGGGTCGCCAAGAACCGCAGCAGCTCGAACTCTTTGAACGTGAGGTCGAGTGTGCGGCCGTGCACCTTCGCCGAGTAGCTGGCCTCATCGATCGTGACCCCCGAGGCGCGAATCATGTTCGACCCCTCATCGCGAGACTGGCGGCCGATGGCGAGCCGCAAGCGAGCATCCACCTCAGCGGGCCCCGCGGTGTCGAGCAGCACGTCGTCGATGCCCCACTCGGCGTTGACGGCCGTGAGACCGCCTTCGGTGAGCACGACGATGATCGGTGAGCCCGCACCGGTCGTGGTCAAGATCTTGCAGAGACTCTTCGCGCTCGCGAGGTCGGCGCGAGCATCCACGATGATGACATCAGCGGGAGGCGCGCCGACGAGAGCCGCCGGTTCCGCCGGAATGCGGCGAACCCGGTGACTGAGCAAGCCCAGCGCGGGAAGAACGTCGGTGTTCACCTGCGAGGTCAGGATCAACAGCTGCGCCATGATGCCTCCACGGTGTCTCGCTCAGTGTACAAGCGCCCTAGCATGGGGGCATGACTCGCACCGTCGCGACCGCCCTGCCGGTCTGGCTCGCGGTGATCGCCGCGCTGGTGATCATCGCCGTGGTCGTTCCGGTCAGCGGCTGGTGGGCGCTGCTGCCCGCGATTGCCGCTGGTGCGGTGCTGCTGACCTTTGTCATACAGGTGAGCCTGCAGTCGAAAGACGGTCTCGTCTCGCGCATGCTCGTGACCGTGAGCGGGGTTGTCGTGCTGCTGCTCATCGCCTCGGTCGGGGTGCTGATCGTGCAGGCAGCGCTCGGTTCGGCACCGTAGACTGGCCGCATGCTTCTCGCCCTTGAGATCTTCTTCCTCGGCCTGCTCGGGCTGGCGACGCTGTCGATCGGCTTCGTCTCGGTCGTCGTGCTCGTCAACCTGTATCGCGGCCAGCGCTGAGCGCGCCGCGCACGATGTTCTCGCTCGACTCGAGCCTGCCGGCTGAGCTCGCGCCGCTCTCGTGGCTCATCGGCGTGTGGGATGGCACGGGAGTCGTGCACTACGCCGACGGTGATCGGGTGCGCGAGCACGAGTTCGGTCAGCGCGTGAGCTTCAGCCACGACGGCCTGAACTATCTGAACTACTCGTCGCATACCTGGCTGCTCGACGACGCGAACACCCCCCTCAACGCCGAGGCCGGCTACTGGCGTCTGCACCGGCCTGCCCACCCCGGCGACTCGGGGCCCGGCATGCTGCCCGGCGAAGGAGCGCGTCCGTTCGCGACGGCCGACGGAGTCGAGACGCTGCGCTCACCGCAGGGTGGCTTCGAGGTCGAGGTCGCGCTCATCCACCCCGGCGGCGTGAGCGAGCTGTATCTTGGGCAGGTGGCCGACGCCCGTATCGACCTGCAGACGGACGCCGTCATGCGCTCGGCCAGCGCCAAGGAGTACACCGCAGCAACGCGGCTCTACGGCCTCGTCGACGGCAAGCTGCTGTGGGCGTGGGATATCGCCGCGCTCGGCAACGACCTGCGCACGCACGCTTCAGGGACTCTGCATCGTGGCGAGTAACGCCTTGCTGGGCCTCTCCGGTGCCGTGCCCGGTGCGGGTGGGCTGGTCGCCGACCACTACGGCGACCCCGTAGCCGAGCAGCGGATGCTCGCGGCTGGCCGCGCCCTCGTCGACCTCAGCGACCGCGGCGTCGTGACGGTCACCGGCGACGACCGCCTGACCTGGCTCGACTCGCTCACCTCGCAGGCGCTCACCGGGCTCACGCCGGGCGCGTCAGCCGAGACACTTCTGCTCGACCCGAACGGACGCCTCGAGCACGCGATGCACGTCATCGACGACGGAGTCACGACCTGGCTGCTCGTCGAAGCGTCGGCCGCGACGGCGCTCGCCGCGTGGCTCGACCGCATGCGCTTCATGATGCGCGTCGAGGTCGCCGACGTGTCGGAGCAGTGGGCGACGCTCGCGCAGCTCGGCTCTTCACCTCTCGTCGTGCCGGCCGCGCCGAACGGGCAGCCGCTCGTGTGGCGCGACCCCTGGGTCGAGGTGCAGACCGGCGGCT
>JBBQKE010000288.1:0-2754 GCA_038326585.1 Actinomycetales bacterium
CTCACCGAGTTGCTCGAGCCGTACGCCCTCGATGACCCCGACGACCGACTGCGCGGCGAACCAGCAGAACGCGATGATGCTGAGCGTGTGAACCGCGGCAACGACCGCGCCGGCCGCCAGCAGAGTGCGGGCGGCCGACGCGGTGCGCAGCAGGCGGGGGTCGAGTGGCTTCAGTGCGCTGCCGCCACAGGAATCGACGCCCGGGTGATCCGGCGCCGGAACACCCAGTAGGTCCACCCCTGGTAGGCCAGCACGAGCGGCATCATGATCACGGCAACCCAGGTCATCACCTCGAGAGTGTACTGAGAGCTCGAGGCGTTGGCGATCGTGAGGCTGTAGGCGGGGTCGATCGTCGATGGCATGACGTTCGGGTAGAGCGCCGCGAGGATGCTGCCCACGGCGAAGGTGATCGTTGCGGCCATGAGCCCGAACGCCCACTTCTCGGCCCCAGCGCGGTTGGCCACCCACGATCCGATGAGCGCGACCGCGGCTGCTGCCGCGAGACCTACGAGCACCGGCAGGTGTGCCAGGTCGAGGTGCTGCAGCACGGTCCAGACCAAGAACGACGCAGCGACGACGATCGTGATGAGCCCAGACCGGATCGCGAGGGAGCGCGCTCGTTGACGCAGTTCGCCGTCGGTCTTCAGTGCGACGAACTGCACACCGTGCGTGAAGAAGAGCATGAGCGTCGTGAGACCGCCGAGCAGGCCATACGGGTTCAGCAGGTCGAACAACGTGCCGATGTAGGTGCCCGTCTCGTCGATCGCGACGCCCTGGATGATGTTGGCGAATGCCACACCCCACAGCAGAGCAGGCACAGCAGAGCCGACGATGATCATCCAGTCGAACCAGCTTTTCCACTTTTCTGAGCGACCCAGCCGGCGGTACTCGAACGAGACACCGCGAGCGATGAGCGCCAGCAGGATGAGCAGCAGTGCCAGGTAGAAGCCATCGAACAGAGTGGCATACCAGTAGGGGAAAGCCGCGAAGAGCGATGCCCCGGCCACGATCAGCCACGTCTCGTTGAGATCCCAGACCGGACCGATCGTGTTGATCATGACGCGCTTGTCGGTGTCGTCTTTCGCGAGGAACGGCAGTGACATGCCGACGCCGAAGTCGAACCCCTCGAGCACGAAGTACCCGATGAAGAAGAATCCGACGATGCCGAACCAGAGGATGGCGAGGTCCATGATGTGTACTTCTCCGCTTTCTTAGTAGACGGTCGCGAGCTTGGAGACGTCGACGGTGCCGTCGCCGTCGTCATCAGAGGCGGCCGCGTCGTACTTCGCCCACTCCTTCGGGCCGTCAACTGCGGCGCGAATGATGAGCTTGAACTCGACCACCGCGAGCGCGCCGTAGATGAGGGTGAACGCGATCAGCGAGATCAGCACCTCAAGACCGGAGACTCCCGGAGACACGCCGTCTTCGGTCAACATGAGGCCGAACACGATCCAGGGCTGGCGGCCCATCTCGGTGAAGATCCAGCCGACGAGGCTCGCGACGAGAGGCAGAGGCGCTGACCAGATCGCGACCTTCCACACCCAGTTCTGCTTCGGAGTGCGGCCACCGCGGGTCAGCCAGAGGCCGACCACCGAGATGAGGCCCGCGAGAGCGCCGAGCCCGATCATCCACCGGAAGCTCCAATAGGTGACCCAGATGATCGGGGTGTACTCGCCGGGTCCGAACTGCTGCACGTACTGCGCCTGCAGGTCCTTGATGCCCTCGACCGTGCCCATGAAGTCATGCGTCGACAGGAACGACAGCAGGTACGGAATGCGGATGGAGAAGATCTCACTCGATCCGTCGGGCGTTCCCAACGAGAAGATCGAGAAGGATGCGCCCGCTGTGGTCTGATACAGCGCTTCGGCAGCGGCCATCTTCATCGGCTGGGTCTGCGTCATGATGATGCTCAACTGGTCGCCCGTGAGCGCCACGCCCACGAAGGCGATGATGTTCACGATCAGGCCGAAGCGCAGGGCCGTTCGCATCTCATCGAGGTACTCGCCTTTCGAGAGGTGATAGGCGGCCACCGCGACGATGACGACGGCGGCGAACATGACCGACGCGAAGATCGTGTGCGGAAATTGCGCCAGAGCGACGGGGTTCGTCAGCACGGCCATGATGTCGGTGAGCTCGGCACGCCCGCGCTCTTCGTTGATCACGAAGCCGACCGGGTTCTGCATGAAGGCGTTCGCGGCGAGGATGAAGTAGGCCGACAGGGTCGTGGAGAGCGCGAGCAGCCACACCGTCGCCAAGTGCAGCTTGGCCGGCAGCTTGTCCCACCCGAAGATCCAGAGCCCGATCATCGTGGCTTCGAGGAAGAACGCGAGAAGCCCTTCCATCGCGAGCGGCGCGCCGAAGACGTCGCCGACGAAGCGCGAGTAGTCGCTCCAGTTCATGCCGAACTGGAACTCCTGCACAATGCCGGTCACGACGCCCATCGCGAAGTTGATCAAGAAGATCTTGCCGAAAAGGCGGGTGAGGTGCAGGTACTTCAGCTTCGCGGTGCGCACCCACGCGGTCTGAAACATGGCCACGAGAATCACCATGCCGATCGTCAAGGGCACGAAGAGGAAGTGGTACAGGGTCGTCAGACCGAACTGCCACCGGGCCAACAAGAGCGGATCGAGCCATTCGACCACGAGGGGGTCACCTGCCTTGCACTATGCGGATGTAGGGGGACGGGCATCGCTGCCGGTTTGAGCCTAAGAAGCCGCGAGCGTGAGCGCAGGGGCCGAAGGTCCCGACTGTGCC
>JBBQKE010000289.1:0-2750 GCA_038326585.1 Actinomycetales bacterium
AGAGCAGAGTGTCATCCTACTTGGCGATGAGCGCACCAGCAAGTGGCTGCTCTGTCTTGGAGGATGTGTCCCGCTTGAGTTGGGGCCTCGCCTTTCGGCTGGCCGCACCTTTGGGGTGACGAGTTAGAAGATTACGGTTCGTTCGGGTGCAGAGCAACTTTGGCCGAATCCCGGGCGTGTCGTGCCGACGTCCGAGGGCTCTGGGCCCTGACGATCACCGCAGAATCACGCCGGCGAGCGTCTTCTTTCCGCGGCGCAGCACAGCCGCTCGGCCCGCGAGCGCTGCGCCCTCGAGGGTCTGATCGTCGCTCGACACCACGACGTTGTTGAGCGACACCCCGCCCTGCCCGATCGCGCGCCGCGCCTCGCCCGCACTCGAGCACAGGCCCGTGGCCACGAGTGCGTGCACGACGGTGTCAGACTCCCCCAGTTCGGCCGTGGGCAGCTCGGCAATCACGGCGGCGAGGGTCTCAGCATCCAGAACCGCGAGGTCACCCTGGCCGAAGAGGGCCTGCGACGCCGCGATCGCAGCGTCAACGGCGGCCGCACCGTGCACGAATCCGGTGACCTCGACCGCGAGCCGCTTCTGCGCCGCGCGTCGAAAGGGCTCATCGCGCACGAGCTCGGCGTAGTGCTCGATTTCGGTGCGCGGCAGGAAGGTGAAGACCTTGAGGCGGTCGAGGACGTCGGCGTCGTCGGTGTTGAGCCAGAACTGGTACATCGCGTAGGGGCTGCACATCTCGGCGTCGAGCCAGATGGCGTTGCCCTCGCTCTTGCCGAACTTGGTTCCGTCGCTGTTGGTGATCAGCGGCGTACCGATCGCGTGCACGCTCACGCCCTCAGCCTTGTGAATGAGGTCGGTGCCGCTCGTGAGGTTGCCCCACTGGTCGCTGCCCCCGGTCTGCAGCACGCAGCGGTACTGCCGATGGAGCTCGAGGAAGTCGTAGCCCTGCAATATCTGGTAGCTGAACTCGGTGTACGAGATGCCGGCTTCGGAGTTGAGCCGCGCGGCGACCGCGTCTTTCTTGAGCATCGTGCCGACGCGGTAGTACTTGCCGATCTCCCTCAAGAAGTCGATCGCGCTCAAGTCCGCCGTCCAGTCGAGGTTGTTGACCAGGCGCACGGCGTTGGCTCCGCCTGCCGACAAGAACCGGCTCACCTGCTGCTGCAACCGCGAGACCCAGGCGACGATGGTCTCGCGATCGTTCAGCTGCCGTTCGGCGGTCGGCCGCGGATCGCCGATGAGTCCGGTCGAGCCGCCCACGAGTGCGAGGGGCTGGTGCCCCGCGAGTTGCAGGCGCCGCATGAGCAGCAGCTGCACAAGATTGCCCAGGTGCAGGCTCGGCGCGGTGGGGTCGAAACCGCAGTAGTAGGTGATCGGGGCGCCAGCGAGCAGCTCGCGCAGAGCATCCGCGTCGGTCGAGACGTGCACGAGACCGCGCCACACGATCTCGTCCCAGACGTTCTCGAACGACGCATCATTCTGCGGGGGCGTGAGGGTCGTCGTGGCGGGGGTGCGGGTGTCTGAAGCGGGGCCGGCGGTCACCGCGCCAGCGTATCAGCGGACACGCAAGCACTCCGGTTAATCACCCTTGTATGCTTGATCACGCGTTGATCATGCTGAGAGGGTTGATGATGACGACCATGTATGTGCTGATCGCCGACCAGATCGGCAGCCGTGACGACGTCGATCGCGTCGCCGGGGCGTTGGACGTGCTCACGACCCGATTCGGGCCCAGGCACACCCTCGCCCCCGAACGCGCGGCGGGCGATGAGTTGCAGGCACTCACCGGCGACGCCGCCTGCGCCCTCGAGACTGCCCTGGCCCTGCTGCGGTCACCGCACTGGCGCGTCGGTATCGGCGCCGGCGAGGTGCGCCTGCCCCTGCCCCCGAGCGTGCGCGAGGCGAGCGGCAGTGCCTTCACCTCGGCGCGCGCGGCCGTCGAGCGTGCGACCACGCGATCGACCCGCTTCGCCGCGGTCGGCTCCGAACCGCTCGCCGACCCCGTGCACGATTGGGGTGCGCTCATCGACCTGCTGCTCACCCAGCGCGCCCGCTGGAGCGCACCCGGGTGGGAACTGCACGACCTGCTCGACGACGGGCTCACGCAGGCAGAGGCGGCAGAACGGCTCGGCATCACCCCGCAAGCGGCCAGCAAGCGAGCGCGCGCGGCCGGACTGCGCATCGACGTGGATGCTCGCCGCGCGCTCGCCCGTCTGATGACGCACGTCGGCGCTACGGTGGAAAGCCCCGGATCCCTCACCTCGGCCGCGGTTCCGGTGATCGACGAAGGAGAGTCATGAGCTTGCTTCCGCCGTTCTAGAGCGACCTTGTGGCCGTCGCGTCGTGGAGCACTGTCGTTGCGCTGCTGCTGCTCGTCGCCGTGCTCGCGCTCGTCGACATCGTCGCCGGCGGCCCGATCGCCACTCTCGTGCTCGCCGCCGCGACCCGTGGCGGAGCCCCCGACGGCGACCACGGCGGCATCATCGTTCCGGTCACCGGCGCGAGCGGCACGACCGCCCGTGCCAAGCCGACGACCCGCGAGGTGCTCCGCGGTGGGCTCACGATCGGCTATCTCGAACGCGTCATCGTCGTCGCAGCCGTGCTCATCGGCCGCTGGGAGCTGCTCGCCGGCCTGATCGCGATCAAGGGTCTCGGTCGGTTTCGCGACCTCGACGCCGGTGCCGCCACCGAGCGCTTCATCATCGGCACGCTCGTCAGCCTGACCTGGGCCGGCGCGTGCGCCGTG
>JBBQKE010000290.1:0-2747 GCA_038326585.1 Actinomycetales bacterium
TGCCAAAGACAAGGGAACCGGCAAGGAGCAGTCGATGACGATCACGGGCGGCTCGTCGCTCGGCAAGGAAGACATCGAGCGCATGGTGCGCGAGGCCGAAGAGCACGCTGCCGAAGACAAAGATCGTCGCGAGAAGGCCGAGGTACGCAACAACTCTGAGCAGCTCGTCTACTCGATCGAGAAGCTCATCACCGAGAACGCCGACAAGCTTCCTGACGACGTCAAGGGCGAGGTGCAGGCCGATGTGGATGCTCTCAAGACGGCGCTCGCCGGTGACGACGACTCCGCGGTGAAGACTGCGTTCGACGCCCTCAACGCCTCGCAGACCAAGCTCGGTGAAGCGATCTACGCCGCCTCGCAGATGGACCCGACGCCCTCAGAGGACCAGGAGTCGACGTCGAACGACGACGACGTGGTCGACGCCGAAATCGTTGATGACGAAGACGACGCGGAGAAGAACGCCGAGAAGGACAAGAACTGATCATGGTGCCGAAGAAGCGCGACGATCAGCCGCACGAACCTGACGAGCAGCACGACCCGATCGAAGACTCGACCGAGCCGCTCGCGGAAGATGGCGCCGTGACCGATGCGGAGGAGCTCGACGAGCTCTTCGCGGCGGAAGACGCCGATGTCGAAGTATCAGAGAGTGGAAACACTCTGGATGCCGACATCGACCACATCCTCTCTGAGGCCGGGCAGCGCGAGATCGAGGAATACCGCGATCGCGCCGCCCGCGCTGAGGCCGAGTTGGCGAACTTTCGCACTCGAGTCGAGCGCGATCGCGCCGCCAACCGCGAGGCGGTGATCGCCGACGTGATCCGCTCGTTGCTGCCCGCGATCGATGACCTCGATCGGGCTTCAGCGCACGGCGACCTTGAGGGCAGCCCTCTCGAGCTCGTCGCGCAGAAGCTGCGGGCGGCGTTCGAGCGGTACGGTCTGCGGTCGGTCGGCGTCGTGGGTGAGCCCTTCGACCCGGCGCTGCACGAGGCGATCGTGCAACTGCCGAGCGCTGACGCGACTTCGCAGACCGTGGCCGACGTCATCGAGGGCGGCTATGCCCTCGGTGATCGTCTGGTGCGGCCGGCCAAGGTCGCCGTCTCGGTTCCGCAGGGGTAGGTGAGTCATGGCCAGTCAAGACTGGTTCGAGAAAGACTTCTACGCCGTGCTCGGCGTCAAGAAGGATGTCTCGGCGGCCGACCTCAAGAAGGCCTACCGCAAGCTCGCGCGGCAGTATCACCCCGATTCGAACCCGGGTGACGCTGCCGCCGAGGCGCGGTTCAAAGAGATCAGCGAAGCGCACTCGGTGCTGAGCGACCCCGCGCAGCGTGCCGAATACGACCAAGTTCGCGCGATGGGCTCGGGAGCCCGCTTCACCGCGGGCGGCGCCCCTGGTGGATTCGACGACGTCTTCGGCGGCATGTTCGGCGGCGGCGCTCGCGGGGCCCAGCGGCCCCCACCCGGCGGGTACGAAGACATCTTCGCGGGCATGTTCGGCAACGGTCGTTTTGGTCCGACCAGCGGGGGCTATCGCGGTTACGGAGGCCCGAGCAAAGGGCGCGACCAGGCCGCGAGCGTGGGCCTCGAGTTCATGACCGCGATTCAAGGCGACACCGTGTCGCTCGAGCGCCCCGGCGGCGGCAAGCCCATTCAGGTCAAGATCCCCGCCGGTGTGGCCGACGGGCAGAAGATTCGCCTGCGCGGCAAGGGCGAGCCGAGCCCCGACGGCGGAGAGGCCGGAGACCTCGTGCTCACGGTTCAGGTGCGCAAGCATCCGGTGTTCGAGCGCGACGGCATTCACTTGCGGGTCGAGGTTCCTGTCACGTTCGTCGAAGCCGCGCTCGGCGCGACGATCGAGGTGCCGACGCTGGGGGGTGCTCCCGTGAAGCTCAAGGTGGCACCGGGTACCCCGAGCGGGCGCGTTCTGCGCGTGAAGGGCCGCGGCGTCACGACGTGCATGGGCACGGGTGACCTGCTCGCGACCGTGCAGGTGGCAGTGCCCGCACACCTGAGTGCCGAGGCCCAGAAGCATCTGCAGGCCTTCGCCGACGCGGTGCCCGCCGACAACCCCCGTGACGAACTGATCACCCGAGCGCGAGGATAGGGGCCGAGGGGTGGAGGCAATGGACGAGAACAGCCCGATCTTCGCGATCGCGGTCGCGGCCGAGCTCGCGGGCATGCACCCCCAGACGCTGCGGCAGTATGACCGACTCGGCCTCGTGTCGCCCACGCGCACGGCCGGCCAGAGCCGCCGCTATTCGATGCGCGACGTTGTGCAATTGCGTGAGATCGCTCGATTGAGCGGCGAGGGATTGAACCTCGAGGGCATCCGTCGCATTCTCGACCTCGAGAACGAGGTCATCGCCCTGCGCGCCCGCGTGCGCGAGCTCGAGACGGCGCTCGCCGATGAACTGCTCGCGCGGCCTGGCCGACGGGTTTTCGCGGCCGGGTCTGAGGGCGATGTGGTCTCGATCAAGGCCGGCACGCGCGTGCAGAAAGCGAACCAGCTCGTGGTCTGGCGGCCTCTTCGCCGAGGCTGACCACCCTCAGTCGGCGCGAACAGGGCCTAGTGTTGCGCGGGTGACTGCCGACCGTGAAGCCGCTTCCCGCACAGACCCCGTGCTGATCCCTCTCCTCGATGGTCTTCGGCGCCGACCCGACATCGAGTCGAGCGAACTGCGAGCGTGGGATGCCGCCGACCGCTACCTGCTCGATTCGGCCGCGGCTCTGGTCGCCGCCGGCCCGGCCGA
>JBBQKE010000291.1:0-2731 GCA_038326585.1 Actinomycetales bacterium
GGTCGCGCGGCCGGTGTCCTTGAGCCAGGCGTGCTCGGGGCCCACGCCGGGATAGTCGAGCCCGGCAGAGATCGAGTGCGACTCCATGGTCTGACCGTCGTCGTCTTGCAGCATGAGGCTGCGCGCACCGTGCAGCACGCCGGGTCGTCCCTTCGAGATGGTCGCCGCGTGGAAGAGCGTGTCGACTCCGTCGCCTGCGGCCTCGTTGCCCACGAGCCGCACGCTCTCGTCGTCGAGGAAGGCGTGGAAGATGCCCATGGCATTGCTGCCGCCGCCGACGCACGCCACCACCGCATCGGGCAGTCGACCGGTGAGGGCGAGCACTTGCTCGCGGGCCTCGACGCCGATGACCGAGTGAAAGTCGCGCACCATGGTCGGGAACGGGTGCGGACCCGCGACCGTGCCGAGCAGGTAGTGCGTGTTCTCGACGTTGGCCACCCAGTCGCGCAGCGCCTCGTTGATGGCGTCTTTCAAGGTGCGCGAACCGACCGTGACGGGCACGACTTCGGCACCGAGCAGCTTCATGCGCGCGACGTTGAGGGCCTGGCGCTCGGTGTCGACTTCGCCCATGTAGACGACGCACTCGAGCCCGAACAGGGCCGCTGCCGTTGCGCTCGCGACGCCGTGCTGGCCCGCGCCGGTCTCGGCGATGATGCGCGACTTGCCGAGACGCTTCGCGAGAAGCGCCTGCCCGAGCACGTTGTTGATCTTGTGGCTGCCGGTGTGGTTGAGGTCTTCGCGCTTGAGAATGATGCGCGCGCCACCCGCGTGCTCGGCGAACCGCCGGGCTTCGGTGATGATCGAAGGTCGTCCCGTGTAGGTGCGGTGCAGCTCGGCGAGCTCAGCGGTGAACGAGGGGTCGGCCTTCGCCGCCTGGTACGCAGCGTCGAGCTCGTCGAGGGCAGCGATGAGCGACTCGGGAACGAATCGCCCGCCGAACTCGCCGAAGTACGGACCAACCTGTTCGCGCAGATTCATGAGACCGCCAGAAACTCGTTGAGAGCGGAGACGGGGTCGCCTCCGATGACCAGTGCTTCGCCGATCAGAACAACATCGGCTCCTGCACGACGGTAGTGCTCGACGTCTGCGACTCCGCTGACTGCCGACTCCGCGATGCGCACGGTCGAGTCGGGGATGCTCGGGGCGAGTCGCCCGAAGAGATCACGATCGAGCTCGAAAGTGCTGAGGTCTCGGGCGTTCACGCCGATAACCTCGGCACCGAGATCGACGGCGCGCTGCACCTCGAGTGCGTCGTGGGTTTCAACGAGCGGCGTCATGCCGAGTTCGATGATGAGCGAATGCAACTCACGCAACGTCGCGTCGTCGAGGGCTGCCACGATCAGCAGCACCAGATCGGCTCCCGCGGCGCGCGCCTCGAAGACTTGATACGGCTCAGCGATGAAGTCTTTGCGCAGCACAGGCACGCTCACAGCTGCGCGCACGGCGATCAGATCGTCAAGACTGCCGCCGAAACGACGCTCTTCGGTGAGCACGCTGATGGCGCTTGCGCCACCCTCGGCGTATTGCCCCGCGAGCGCAGCGGGGTCGACGATGGCGGCCAGTTGACCACGCGAGGGGCTGGCACGCTTCACTTCAGCAATCACCTTGACGGTGTCGGCGCGCTGCAGAGCCGCGCGAGCATCGAGCGCTGGCGCAGCAACCCAGGCCGCGGCTTCGACGTCGCTCAGCGGGCGCGACGCGCGACGCCGAGCAGCGTCGGCGAGTGCGCCGGCCATCAGGCCGTCGAGCACCTAGCTTTTCGCCTTGGGTGCGTAGCGCGTGCCGTTGACGCCGTAACCGGCCTTCGCCATGGCGAAACCGGTCAGCCAGCCCACGAGTGCGAGTCCGGCACTCGCCCAGACGAGCCACGCCATGTCAAAGAAGAACGCCACAGTGCCGATCGTGAAGGCGATGAGAATGATCGTCACGGCGGTCCAGGCTGCGGGAGAGTCTCCGTGGCCGGGGTCGTTCTGCGCGTTCATCAGCTCTCCTCAGTCGGGCGGTCGGTGCGTGTCGAGTCTATCGCGCCGTCGGGTCGTCGCCGTCGCTCAACGCGTCCCACGCATCCTGGCGATCCGGCGCCGGAGCTTCAGCCGTGTCTTCGAGGGGCTCGAGACGAACGGCGTCGAAGCGACGTGTGCGTTCGGGCCAGCGGGATGCGGTGGCCGCGATGCCGAGACCCATGACGACCGCGAGAGCGCCGACCGCGATCGCGACCCAGGGCCAGGCGCTGATGGCAGGCTGGTTGACGATCACGCTCAACGAGTCGAGGCCCTCGACGCCGGTTGCCTCCGTGATCGTCGCCGCCGACGCCTGCACAGGGTCAGCGATCGCCAGGAACCCCGAGGCCGCAATGCCCGCACCGAGCAGGGCCTGCAGAAGCCCCAGAACGACGCGAAAGACGACACCAGCGAGAGTGAGCGCGCCGACGAGTGCGAGCGCCGCGATCGCGAGCGGCGGGATCGCCGGGGCGGCGACATCGCCGCTCGCAACGAGCACACGGCCGTCGGCCAGGCCCACCGTGACCCAGGGTTGAGACCAGGCAATAAACGCGACCGAACTCGAGACGAGCGGCAGCACGATCGCGAGCAAACGGAGGCGGGCCCCGGTCATGACCCCGCCCTGCTCAGCGCGTTGGCGATCGCGATGGCCCGCAACGGGGCTGCCGCCTTCGAGATCGTCTCCTGAAACTCGGTTTCGGGCACCGAGTCGGCGACGAGCCCCGCACCGG
>JBBQKE010000292.1:0-2729 GCA_038326585.1 Actinomycetales bacterium
TGCAGGCGGCGACGGGTCTCGAGCTGCCCGTGCTGCAGTCGAGGGCCGCCGAGCTCGAGCAGCTGCTGCGCGACCTTGTCAGCGACCGAGCCGAGGCTCGCGAGAGAGCGATTGCCCTCGCCGCGCGAGGCCCGCACTTCGCCGCCGAGGTGCACGACGGCCGCCGCTCAGCCGAGGTGCTGCGCCCGTTCTTGCTCGGCTGAGCGCGTCCTACGCCAGCGCGCCGCCGCCGAGCCCGCCGGCCAGCCCGCCGCCGAGCCCCGCGAGCCGCACCTGCTCGCCGAACTCGGGCACCGAGGCCGCGAGCTCGTCGAAGGTGCCACTGCCGACGATGGCGCCGTCGCTGAGGAAGAAGATCTGGTCGGCGTTCTGCACGGTCGACAGCCGGTGGGCGACCGAGACGACCGTGGTCGAGCCCCGCAGCCCCGCGATCGCAGCCGCGACGGCGGCCTCGGTCGTCGTGTCGAGCGCACTCGTGGCCTCGTCGAGCACGAGCACGAGCGGCCTGGCATAGAGGGCGCGCGCGATGCCGAGCCGCTGCCGCTGCCCGCCCGAGAGAGCCAGCCCGCGCTCGCCGATGGGCGCGTCGATGCCGCCCTCGCGTGCCTCGATCATGTCGAGCAGCTGCGCCTGCGCGAGTGCCTCGCGCACGAGGTCGCGGTCGACATCGGCGTCGCGCCAGGCGAGCGCCACGTTCTGCGCCACGGTCGAGTCGAAGAGCGACACCTCTTGCGGCACGTAGGCGACGCGGCTGCGCCACCAGCGCGTCACCTCGTCGAGATCGACAGCCTCGCCCGAGTCGCCGTCGACGCGCACCGTGCCCGCGCTCGGCGCGAGCAGGCCCAGCATGAGGTCGACGAGCGTCGACTTGCCGGCTCCGGATGCTCCGACCAGCGCCGCCACCGAGCCGAACGGCAGAGTCAGCGACACCGACCGCAGAGCGTCGTCAGCGTCGGGCGAGTATCGAAAGCTCACCCGGTCGAATACGAGGGCGCGCGGCGGCTCGGGCGGCTCGGCGGTGTCGAGGGCATCCATCGCCCGCGCGGTCGCCGCCTCGCTGCGCGCAATCTCATCGAGAACGCGCTCGGCGTGCGGCACGGCCATCTGCACCTGGTTGACGACGCCCTGAAAGCGCACGATCGAGGGGGCGATGCGGAACCCGGCGACGCCGAACAAGGCCACAGCCGTGATGGCGCCCGTCGTGCCGCCCGTGATCCAGCCGGTTGCGCCGACGAGCACGAAGCCGCCGATGATGCTCGCCTCGAGCACGAACCGCGGCACCTCTTTGAGAAAAACAGCATTGCCGCGGGCGCGGGCGACGTGGCGGCGGTTGTCGCGCACGACGTCGCCGATGGCGCCGAGCCGGTCGCGCAGCGTGATCTCTTTGAGCGCCCCGACCATCTCGGTGATGAGGCGCGACGACTTCAGCGAGTAGCGCAGCGTGACCATGCCCGCCTCGCGCGAACGACGGGTGACCCAGAAGTAGAGCAGCGCGCCGACCGCGCCGAGGTAGAGCATCGAAACGAGGGCGATGAGCGGCTGCACGATGGCGAGCACGCTCAGCACGGCGATGAAACTGAGCGCCTCGCCGAACAACGTGGCTCCCGGTAGCAGCAACCCCGCGATGACCACGTTGACGCTACTGTCGGTGAGCCGCACGAGGTCGGCCGAGTTGCGCTTGAGCCGCTCGGTCCACGACGACGCGACATAGGTCTCGAACAGACGGCTGCCAAGGGCCAGCTCATAGCGAGCGAACCGACGGGTGGCGAACCACAGCAGCACGACGGCGATGACCGACTTCGCGATGATGAGGCCGCACACGACACCGAGCAGAATGACGAGGCCCGTCTCGTTGACGGTGCCCAGCAAGGGCAGGTCGACCGGGCCGCCCGAGAGAATCGGCCCGATGACGACGGCGAGCAGGGCCACGGCTGCGGCGTCGAGCACCGCGAGAAGCCCCAGAGTCACGGCGTAGAACGTCAAGAAGCGGCGCGCGCCCGGAGGCAGGGCGTCGAGCACGCGCATCGCGGTGCCCCATGCGGCCTTCACGAGCGGCCCCCGGCAGCAGCATCCCGCGCATCGAGATCCGAAGCATCCGCATCGAGCGCCCCGACCGTGCGCAAGAAGTTGACCTTCTCGATCTCAGAGTGCAGCAGCGGCGCGGCCGCGTGCGCCGCTTGCTTGAGCGCCCATACCTGCTCGGCCGTGAGCGAGTTCAGCAGTTCGGCGGTCTTCGACGGACCCCAGGGCTCGACGATCACGCCGAAGCCGTACGGCGCGTGCTCGGCGATCATGACGTCGTTGCGACCCGTGACGACGCCGATGCGCCCCTGCACCGCCTCGAAGAGCTTGTTCGGCAGCATGTAGCGCACGTTGGGCGACACCGGCCGGTAGACCATCATCGCGAGGTCGTACTCGTTGATGGTGCGAGCGATGTCTTTCACGGGCACTCCCGGTCGCATGATGATGCGCTCGCCGAAGGGCTCGGCAATGCGCCGCACCTCGTCGATCATCTCGGGCGAGCCCGTGAGCATGAGGGTCAACTCGAATCGAGCATCCACGAGGGCCATGGTGTCGATGAGATCGCGCAGGCCGCGCTCCCAGTGCGCGAGGCCGTGGTAGATCAGACGAATGCGCTCGGAGTCGACGGGGCGCGGCTGCTGCTCGACATATTCAGGAATGTTGCGCACGACCGCCGGCCGCACCATGCCGTGGTCGCGCACATAGAG
>JBBQKE010000293.1:0-2706 GCA_038326585.1 Actinomycetales bacterium
CTTCCCAGGCACCCGGCCGCACGATGAGGGCATGATCTTCGAACCGACACGCGCAGCAGGCCTCGCCCGGCTCGCCGACTTCGTTCCCCGTGCCGGTCGTGCCTACGCTGCCACGCGCAACACTGACCGAGGCCCGGCGGATCGCTCGAACGTCTCGACCCTCTCGCCCTGGGTGCGGCACCGGCTCGTCACCGAGCGCGAGGTCGTCGAGGCCGTACTGCAGCGGCACTCGCTCGAGGCCGCAGGAAAGTTCGTGCAAGAGGTCTACTGGCGCACCTACTGGAAGGGCTGGCTCGAGCTGCGGCCGAGCGTGTGGGCGCGGTACACCGCCGCCATCGCGCCGGCCCTCGAGACCCTGAGCGCCGCTGAGCGATCGACTTATGACGACGCGATCGCGGGCCGAACGGGCATCGAGGGCTTCGACGACTGGGTGCGCGAGCTCGTCGAGCTCGGCTACCTGCACAACCACGCGCGCATGTGGTTCGCGAGCATCTGGATCTTCACGCTGCGTCTGCCCTGGCAGCTCGGCGCCGACTTCTTCCTCCGCCACCTGCTCGACGGCGACCCGGCTTCGAACACGCTCTCGTGGCGCTGGGTCGCGGGCCTGCAGACGATCGGCAAGACCTACCTCGCGACGACGCAGAACATCGCGTTCGCGACCGAAGGGCGCTTCAGCCCGCGCGGGCTCGCGGAGAGCGCCCCCGCGGTCGACGACGACGCGCCCATCCCGACGCCGGGCCCCGCGCCGCGGCCAGAACCGGCACCGCGCGGTCGCGTCGGGCTGCTGCTGCACGAGGACGACCTGCACCCCGAGAGCCTCGAGCCGCTACTGAGCGCGGCGGGGGCCGAGGTCGTCGCGGTCGCGAGCCCGACGACGGGGGAGTCGCGCACGACGACAGATGCTCCGGCTTCACCGCTCGTAGAGACATTTACCGCGGGGGCGCTCGCCGATGGCCGCGCACGAGCCGGCGCGCACTACGGGGCCGAGGCGAGTGCGCTCGACGGGCTCACGGCATCCGCAATTCGTGATTGGGCGAGCAAGCACGACGTGACCGCGATCGTCACCCCGTACGCCCCGGTCGGCCCCGTGCGTGATGTTCTCGACCGGCTCGAGACAGAGCTCGCGAACGACAACATCACCCCCACCCGCATGCTGCGCCCCTGGGATGCTCTCGCCTGGCCGCACGCGACGCGCGGGTTCTTTCCGTTCCGCGAGAAGATTCCCGCACTTCTGCGCGAGCAGCAGATCGGTGCTGACCGGCGATAACAGCGATAATGGGCGGTATCCCCATTCCCGCGACTCAAGGACCGATAACCATGACCGACACTCTGAACCGGTCAACCTCTGCCGCCCCCGCTTCCGACCCCACCGACGGCACGCGTGCCTACGACCTCGATCGCGAGTTCGTCTTTCACTCGTGGAGCGCTCAGGGGGCACTGAAGCCCTTTGTGGTCGCGAGCGCGAAGGGCTGCGAGGTCTACACCTACGACGGCGAGACCTACCTCGACTTCTCGAGCCAGCTCGTCAACACCAACATCGGCCACTCGCACCCGAAGGTCGTCGAGGCGATTCAGCGCCAGGCGGCCGAGCTCGCGACGGTCGCCCCCTCGCACGCCAACCTCGCGCGCGGTGAGGCCGCCAAGCGCATCGTCGACAAGGCGGGCCCCGGCTTCGCCAAGGTGTTCTTCACCAACGGCGGCGCCGACGCGATCGAGAACGCCGTGCGCATGGCGCGTCTCACCACGCACAAGCACAAGGTGCTCTCGACCTACCGCAGCTACCACGGCAACACCGGCGCGGCCATCGCGGCGACGGGCGACTGGCGCCACATGCCCAACGAGTACGCCTACGGCCACGTGCACTTCTTCGGCCCCTTCACCTACCGCAGCGAGTTCTACTCCGACAGCGAGAGCCAAGAGTGCGAGCGCGCGCTGCGCCACCTCGAGCGCACGATCGTCGCCGAAGGCCCCGGAACGATCGCGGCCATCCTGCTCGAATCGGTGCCCGGCACGGCGGGCATCTTCGCGCCGCCCGCCGGCTACCTCGAGGGCGTGCGCGCGATCGCCGACAAGTACGGCATCGTCTGGATCGCCGACGAGGTCATGTCGGGCTTCGGCCGCACGGGCGACTGGTTCGCGTGGCAGAACCCCGAGATCAACCCGGGCCGGGCGACCCCCGACCTCATCGCCTTCGCGAAGGGCGTCAACTCGGGCTACGTGCCCGTGGGCGGCGTGGTCATGAGCCCGAGCATCGCCGCGGCTTTCGATGAGCGCGTCTTTCCGGGCGGACTCACCTACAGCGGGCATCCGCTCGCCGTCGCCTCGATCGTCGCCTCGATCGACGCGATGACCGACGAGGGCATCGTCGAGAACGCACGGATGATCGGCGAGCAGCACCTCGGACCGGGCCTTCGGGCGCTCGCCGAGAAGCACCCGATGATCGGCGAGGTGCGCGGCATGGGCGTGTTCTGGGCACTCGACCTCGTGACTGACCGCTCGACGCGCGAGCCTGTCGGCCCCGAGATCATCGGTGCGCTCAAGGCCGAGCTCATGGCGCGCAAGGTGCTGCCGTTCGCTGCCGACAACCGCATTCACGTCGTGCCGCCCTGCATCGTGACTCCCGACGATGTCGCAGTCGCCTTGCAGGCGTATGACGGCGCTTTCACGGCTGTCGCGCAGGCGCACGGATTGAACTGATCACTGGTC